>JAMXCW010000009.1 GCA_024451685.1 Candidatus Bathyanammoxibius amoris
CTGAGGGACCTCAATACATGAAAAACGCAGAGATAGCCGCCATGACCTCGTCGTATTTGTGCATGTGGCCCGTGCGCAGGAATTCCCCTATCCTCTCCGCATGGCCTTCGCCCACGCCGGGAATGTCCTTTAACCTGTCCTGTCGCGCCATATCTTCTATGTTATCGGTAAGGTCGCCGATTACCCGGGCCACCTTGCGGTAGGAGTTGATGCGGAAGCGGTTCTCGTCCCTGAGTTCCAGGACATCTGCTATCTTCTCGAACATGGCGGCTATCTCTGCGTTTTTCATGTATTGAGGTCCCTCAGTAGGGGCACGGCATGCCGTGCCCCTACTACTACGCGATTATATCAGGCCAGAATTTAAGGTGTCAACGCAGAAGGGGGTTTTTTGCGGGTATAAACCATAACCCGGACGGGTTCCGTATGATGAGAGAGGTTTTGGGGGGAGACCTACTCTACGCGGAGGGCGACGTTATTGCCATTGCCGCGCACGTCCGCAGGCTGCATGTACCTTATGTCCACGTTAATTTTTTTTGCCTTCGCTTTTTCAATGGCCCCCATGTAGTAAGGGATCATAATGGCTGCCATCAGGGGTATACCGTAAAGGATGCTCGTGCCGGCCGTTGCCACTCCCACGATCGCAAGCCCCTTGCCGCGCAGGCGTTCAGGGTCTTTGCTCACCTGGTGAATTGCGATAGAGCCGAGGACCAGGGCGGCGATGGCGCAGGGCACAAGAATGGGCATTACAATACTTATTATCCCCAGGATGAACGCCACGAGGGCAAACTTGTGTCTCCTCTTCGGAAAATTTCCCGATGCGCTTCCCGTTTCTTCGTCAGGCATATGAGACTACCCCACCGTCGTCATTTTTAAACGACGTCTCAACGATTTCTTTCGCCGCGTTGTAAAAAAAGAAATTGTTAATAAGCATGATAACCGACCCCGCAAGGCCTGACAGGTCAAGAAGGGTTCTTATAGCCGTATTGGTTGGCGTAACCGGATTAAACGGGGCGAAAAGACCCGCGACGAACAGCGCGCACCCGATTGTGACCAGTTTTACGGGGACCTTCCTGCGCCTCGTCATGTGGTTCAGGTGTTTTGCGACGTTGGTTAACATTACGAACGTCCAGTATAAGCCAAAAAACGGGATAAACCAATACCCTACCGCCCTGCCGGGGGTAGGTTTTTTTATCTTAAGGTCGCTGGGCTGTGCCAGTGTCCACAGCTGATACACGAATATTGCCTCAAGGGCAAACCAGCCTATCCGGGCGGGGAGGGAATATATAAGCGCGTCGGGGACCAGGGGTATGTTAAGGACGCCGGCACATGCAATCTGGATGAATACGACCACCATCGGAGCCAGCACAATCACGGGATGCAGCGGAAGTTTTTTTATATCGTTGTTTCCACGTAACGGGTGTTTGTAATCTGTGGGCACGCAAAATAAGTGGGCCGGGTGAGCGTTGGCGTAAACGGCGCAAACTATATACGGGTAATTTTAGAGTTTTTTTAGACCTCTGGCACGACAGGCTCTGCAACGGGCTGTTCTACGTGATGGCGATGCGGCCCGCAGATCTCTTTAGCGGCCCCGTAAAAGTAGAAGTTGATAATCAGAAAAATCACCACGCCCGCAAAACTCAGGAGGTCGGAAAAACCGCTTAAAAATCTTTGGCCCGGCGTCGTCGCATTGAGCGGACCGAAAAAGCTGGCGATAAAGAGCCCGCACCCGACTATGACTAACAGCACGGGGGTCTTCTGCTGTCTCGTCAGGTGGTTGAGGTGCAGCGCGAGATTTCTCCATAGAATAAATATCCAGTAGAAACTGAAAAACGGGATGAACCAATAACAGATTGCCTTAGTGGGGGTTGGTTTTTTTCTGTTCAGGTCGCTGGGCTGAGCCAAAACCCATAACTGGTACAGGAATATCGTCTGAAGAACGACCCAGCCGATAGCCGCGGGAATACTCCAGAGAAACAGTATAGGAAAGAACGGCAGGTTGATAGCGCCGCCGACGGTTCCGATGAGGAACGCGACACCAATCGGCGCCACGATAAACGCAGGATGTAGTGGAAGCTTTTTCATGCTGTTCTCTATGCTACCCCCGATGCCGTCCTCTGCGTCCGGCGGGTTCCACCTGCCGGGAGGCTGAAAAAGGGTGAACTTGGAATTCCCCCTCTGGCCAAAAAAAGTTTACATGGCTCCTTAACCCTCGTCAAGGACAAAAGGCCGCCGCAAGACGTCCGTAAGGGGTCTTTGCCCTTGCTGAATATGGTACGCGTCTGTAAAATAGCCCAACACACACGGCTTCTGAAAGGAAAGGGGAGATTCGGCATGTCACGCATAGGGATAATCGGCGGCAGCGGTCTTTATGACATAGAGGGAATAAAGGACGTCGAGAAGGTGGATGTTGATACACCCTTCGGCAAGCCGTCCGGCAGCTTTACCACGGGGAAGCTGGCGGGGCGGGATGTGGTCTTCCTGCCCAGGCACGGCAGCGGCCACACCATAATGCCCTCAGAACTCCCTTTCAGGGCGAACGTCTACGCCATGAAGAAGCTGGGTGTGGAGCAGATAATCGCGGTCAGCGCGGTCGGAAGCCTGAAGGAGGAGATAAGGCCGCTTGACATCATGATACCGGACCAGTTCTTTGACCGCACCAAGGCGCGTGAAAACACGTTCTTCGGCGGCGGCATAGTGGCCCACGTGGGTTTCGCGGACCCGTTATGCGGCGCGATGGGCGACGCACTGCACAGGGCCGCGCAACAGGTAGGGGCCCGCGTGCACAGGGGCGGTATCTACGTCTGCATGGAAGGCCCGCATTTCTCTACCCGCGCGGAATCAGAGACCTACAGGAGACTGGGGGCCTCCGTCATAGGCATGACCAACCTGCAGGAGGCGAAACTGGCCAGAGAGGCGGAGATATGTTACGCCACGCTCGCGCTCTTGACCGACTATGACTGCTGGCGCGTGGGCGAGGAAGACGTCACCGTGGAGATGATAGTCGCGAACCTTATGAAGAACGTGGAGACCGCGAAGAAGATAATCAAGGTGGGCATACCCGAACTCCCCAGCGCGAGGAAGTGCCCCTGCGCCACGGCGCTAAAGGACGCGATAATCACAAGACCCGACGCCATCCCTGAAAAGAGAAAGAAGGAGCTTGAACTGATTATCGGGAAATACGTAAAGTAAATATAGTCCTTCACAAAATTACATACAAACGTCATTCTTCGTTTCACTAAGAATGACATAAGAATTAATAGAGATACACGCAGTCATGGAGATTCTGAGGGAACTTATAGGGATTATAAAAGACAGTGGCGTCATAGATGAGCTTAAGCCCCGCCCGGCTGACGTGCGTGTGGGGGTATTTTACACGGGCGTCAAGCTGAGCACGGGGCACGCGGGAATCGCCTACACGCCGATACACGACCTGCCCGATGCCGTATGCTGTCCCAGGTCCCACGCGAAGATGCCCCAGGCGGGGGAATTACTAGACCAGGACATAGACACGCTCATAAATTATTCCCTCGAGGAAAAGAGCCCGCTCAAGGCCGCGATAGGCGTGGCCGCCCTGAACGCACTCTCGGCCATACTGCTTGAGAAAGAGGAATGTCCCTACAAGGTAGCCGCGCTGGGCAACGCACTAGATATGGTTAAGATAAACAAGAACGACACGGTGGGGATGATAGGCGCGTTCCCGCCATTTATCAAGCAGCTTAAAGGGGCCTGTAAAAAACTCCATGTCTTCGAAAAAAACCCCTGGCTAAAGCGGGAGGAGGGGGTGGAGTTGCAGCCTGAGACGCTTGAGAAGGAAGTCCTGCCGGGGTGCGACGTACTGATAATCACCGGCGTTACCATAGTAAACCACACGCTTGGGCCTATTCTTGAGTGCGGCAAGGGGGCACGGGAGGTGGTGCTTGTGGGGCCGACGGCCAGTCTCTACCCTGAGCCGTTTTTCAGGCGCGGCGTCACCATAATGGGCGGCATCCGCGTCACCGACGCCGACCGGGTAATGAACGTACTGACCGAAGGCGGCTCCGGGTATGATTTATTTGAGAAATCCGCCGACAGGGTAATTATTAAAAAAAGTCCCGTAGCTGCTTACTAGTGTAGCGCACTTTAAGAATGCTAGCTATCCACACCAGAAGCATACATACCCCCAGTGAGACCTCCTTAAATCAACGACCATAAAGGTCGTTGTCTACCAGAAACATTTGAAATTAACGGTAGACAACGAGGTTTTACCTCGTTGAACAGATACCAAAAAGGGCTTCGGGCTAAGGCACAAGGACGGATAATGCGGCGGGGACTACGGTGAATTTTTGTGGCAGCTTGCCGGCTAAATCACCGTCTATCTGATAGGTAATCTGTTTCGTCTTTCCGGCGGGTTTCACCACCACCTCTTTGCCCCGCACGTACGTGGTGTCATAAAATCTGTCGGCAACCCAGAAGATTGCCCCCATCGCATATTTTAACAGCTTCATTTTGCCGCTGTCCCTGAATATGAAGACGTCGAGCTCGCCGTCGTCAACCTTCGCCCGGTTGGTTATTACCATAGGCCCCGTATACCTGCGGGTATTGCTTATAAAGACCGAACCCGCCCCCTCGCCCAGCGGCCTGCCGTCAACCTCCACCGAGAACCGCGGGTAGTCGTAGTTCCAGAAGGCCTTTAATATAGGGATGGCGTAGGTAAGCGCAGAGATGCCGCCCATGCGGTTAGACGCGATTATCCGCACCACCTCCGCATCGAAGCCCACACCGGCCATAAGCACGAAATATTTGCTCTCATCCCTGCCAACGTCTATCCTCCGTGTGTTGCCCCCGGCGATTACGTAACAGGCCTGTACGTAGTCAAACGGCACCCTGAGCTCACGTGCAAGCACGTTGGCCGTGCCCAGGGGGATGAGCCCAACGGGTATGTCCCTGCCGGAATTCAGGAGACCGTGCACCACCTCGTTTATCGTTCCGTCGCCGCCCATCGCCGCCACGGCTGAGCAGTCACGCGGCAGCTCGGCGGCAGCCCGCTGTGCGTCGCCACGCGTCGATGTCTTGAAGACGTCCACCTCGCAGCCCCGCTGCTCCAGTATCCCGACCACACGGGGCAGAATTTTTAGAGCATAACCGCCGCCCGCTATGGGGTTGACTATCAGCTTCAGCTTTTTCGTCATGGCATTTTGTTTCAGAAACAGGGTCACGTGCGAGCATCCGCAGTATCGCAGGGCCAAAGCCCTGCGGCACCCGCCTAACCCAATATCGGGCCGTATCTTAGGCCTGTCCGCCTCCGGCACGGCTTGCTCGACATGTAACGTGCGAGTTTATCTCGCACGTGCGACACAAGGTCACACGCTGCACCATCATGTACAAGCAGAGTAAACTCTGCCGCTACAAACAGACGTGGTGCGTTCATACGCACCCCGCGTTCCCCCACGATATACCGGGCAATTATAACACCTTTCTGCGGGAGGATTAACTAATTCTTGCCCTCAGCCTTATGGACCGGGCCGGATGCCCGGAAACGTACTTTTTCTGCGGTTTGCCATTTTCTGTGGGATTTAGTCCTTATTGATTTCACCATGAACATCTGATAACGTAGTTTCCTATGAGCGATTCAAAGACACTTAAGAGGTACTATGATAAACTCCGCCAGAACTTCGGGCCGCAGCACTGGTGGCCGGGAGACGGCCCGTTTGAAGTGATGGTGGGTGCGGTGCTCACGCAAAATACCAACTGGGGGAACGTGGAGAAGGCCATAAACAACCTGAAAGAGGCCGGGGAGCTGAGTCCCACGGCAATATACAAGATGAGGCAGGACAAACTGGCCCGGCTCATCCGCCCCTCCGGCTATTTCAACATAAAGGCGAAGCGCCTGAAAGGTCTCATAAAATGGTTTGTCGACCGTTTTGACGGGGATATACAAAAAATGTTCTCGCAGGATTTGCAGGGCCTGAGAGAGGAACTCCTGTCGGTAAAAGGGGTGGGGCCCGAAACGGCCGATTCCATCCTGCTCTACGCCGGCAACCTGCCCAGTTTTGTGGTGGACACTTATACCTACCGCGTGCTGGTGCGGCATCAGCTTATATTTGAAGAGAGTACGTATGACGACATAAAATCGTTTTTCGAGGACAACCTGCCGGAGGATATTGCCATGTACAACGAATACCACGCGCTCCTTGTGCAGGTGGGCAAAAGGTACTGCAAACCACGGGAGCCGTCGTGCGAGGACTGTCCGCTTAATGAATTTCTATAAAACGAGACCTCTGAAAAATGCAAGGCAAAGCTGTCATTGCGAGGGGCGCAACCCCGTGGCAATCTCTGAGATTGCTTCGCTTCGCTCGCAATGACACTAAGTAGTCCACATCAGGCGGATTGTGCTTTCTTTTGTATTTTCGCAGAGGGATCAAGACCTTAAAAAATGACACAAAACATTTTAATCAAAAACGGCCGCGTAATCGACCCCTCCGCCAACCTCGATGAACAGGTGGACATACTGATAGAGGACGGGGAAATCACCGGGGTCGGGGCTGATATAAAACCCCGGGGAGATACCGAGGTGCTGGACGCCCGCGGCTGCATAGTCACCCCGGGTCTGGTTGACTGCCACGTCCACCTGAGGGAGTCAGGCAGGGAGGGGGAGGATTTTTTGGAGACAGGGAAGTCTAGAGAAACCGTCGCAAGCGGCACCCGTGCCGCCGCAAAGGGCGGGTACACCACCGTCATCTGCGAGCCGAACACCACGCCGCCCATAGACTCCCCCGAACGTGTGGACGAACTCCAGGAACGCATAACAAGTACGGGCCTTGTAAAGACTTACATAAAAGCATCAATGACACGGGGCATGCGGGGGGAGGAGCTGGTAGACGTAGCGAGGCTGAGTGGTCACCCGCTGGTAAAGGCCCTGTCCGAGGATGGCAACCCGATAATTGAAAAGGAGCTGATGGATGAGGTCTGCCGGTCTGCCGCCGAGAACAACTTGGCGTTAAGCTGCCACAGTGAAGACTCAGGCTTCACCCTCTCTAAAAGGAGCAGGAGGGTCGGCTTCAGACCTGGAGAGGATTTTCAAAACGAGCCCAATTTCATCGCGCGCGACATCCTTCTGGCGGAGGCGCATCATGCGCAGATACACATCTCGCACGTGAGTATGAGAGATTCTCTGGACGTCATACGCCGGGCGAAGACCCACGGCCGTACACGTATCACGTGTGAAGCAACGCCGCACCACCTTCTCCTTGAAGACGGTTTCAGGGACCCCCTCGGCCTGCGCGCCGTCGTCAACCCTCCGCTACGTCCGAAGGAGGACAGAATGGCCTTACTGGAGGCGCTAAAGGAGGGTATAATAGACGCAATTGCCTCTGACCACGCGCCGCACAGGGAAGAGGACAAGAAGGCCGGCGCCCCCGGCCTTATCGGACTGGAGACCACGCTGGGACTGGTGCTCACAGGGCTTGTGCGGCCGGGTATAATCTCGCTCATGCACGCGGTCAGGATGATGTCAACGGCGCCCTCCGCCATCTTCCACCTGAACGGCGGCTCCCTGGAGAAGGGGGTTGCAGGGGCGGACGTCAGCATAATAGACCCCGGCGCGGAATGGACGGTGGATACCGGTAAATTCGAGTCTCTATCCAGAAACTGCCCCTTCGAGGGATGGAAGCTCCACGGCCGGTCAGTGGCGGTAATAGTCGGCGGGCGGATTGTGATGAGGGACGGGGAACTCGTATAATAATGCACATAATAATAGACGGATATAACCTTATCTTTGCCGTTCCTGAACTCGTAGAGGTCATGGACAAAGGGAAAATGGAGACGGCCAGGGAGGTCCTGCTGGCGGCGCTGTCAGATTATGAGGGCAAGAGCCGTCAGAAGGTCACCGTGGTATTCGACGGCAGGGATAAGGAGGGCGATGAATACATGGCCATTTCACAGAAGCAGCACCACGGGGGTGTAAACGTCATCTTCTCAAAGGGTACCACCGCCGATGAGGACATAAAGGATATTATCAACTCCTCGCCCAATACGAAAAATATGTGCATAGTTACCTCGGACAAGAGTATTATCCAAACGGCCAGGTCTTCAGGCTGCAAGCTCGCCGAACCCGGAGAGTTTTATAAAAAGATAACACCGGCCCCCAAAAAAGGGCGCGCCTCGACGCGCGGCGAACCACTGGTTAAGTACCGGGAAGTACCTGAAGAACAGGTGGATTACTGGCTAAAAGTGTTTAAGGCGAAACGGGAAAAGGAATAAGGCGCCACGGTGACATCAGACTCTGACCATACCCGTATAAAATTGCTGCGCTGGCTCCCCGCCATAATATGGGCCGCCGTCATATTCTGGTGCTCTTCGAGGTCCACCTCTCCCATACCCCTTATACCCATTCCTCATGCGGACAAGGGCATCCACTTCACGGAGTTCTTCATCCTTTGCTACTCGATATGTCATGCGCAGGGGCCATCCGGCCAAAATTTTAGAAGAATCATGTGGCGTGCCGTATTAATGACTTCCGTCTACGGTGCCCTGGACGAATACCACCAGAGCTTCACGCCCGAGAGGACGCCGGAGGTGGCGGACTGGATGGCCGACACCACCGGTGCGGTCGTCGCGGGTTTTGTATGGCTCACAAAGCAAGGTCAACCATCAGACCTCTCCAGGAGTGACAGTCATGTTCCTTAGACTTTTTTTGCTGTTTACAATCGTGCCCCTGATAGAGTTGTATCTTTTGCTCAAATTGGGGGGCTATATCGGCGCCGTTGCCACGGTCGGGGTGGTAATAGGTACGGGGATAGCGGGCGGGCTGCTGGCAAAGAGCCAGGGGCTGGCCGTCCTCCGTCAGGCGCAAGGGGAATTAGACCTGGGGAGGATACCCGCCGAAAGCCTCTTTGACGGGGCACTTATATTGTTAGCAGCCACGATGCTTATCACCCCCGGTCTTATAACCGACTGCCTCGGCCTGTTACTCCTCATACCCTGGACCAGACGGAGGTTCAAATCCTGGCTCAGGAGAAAACTCGAGGAAAAGATCTCGCGCGGCGAAATACGTGTCTATACTCATTTCGGAGACTTTGGTGGTGACAGGGGTTCCGTATGAACGCTTTTAAGATGCCCGGAGACATAAGGGC
Organism: Candidatus Bathyanammoxibius amoris; assembly: GCA_024451685.1. Classification (NCBI taxonomy): domain Bacteria; kingdom Pseudomonadati; phylum Planctomycetota; class Candidatus Brocadiia; order Candidatus Brocadiales; family Candidatus Bathyanammoxibiaceae; genus Candidatus Bathyanammoxibius; species Candidatus Bathyanammoxibius amoris. The sequence continues at coordinate 9,111 of JAMXCW010000009.1, forward strand.
CGTTATGCTCGACATGGACGGGGTGGTGATAGACGGTATGCCGTATCACCAGAGGGCGTGGAAAGAGGCATTTGCCACGGTGGCGATGGAGGTCACAGACACCGACATATACCTGAAGGAAGGCATGGACCAACTGGAGACCGTTGTAGAGCTTTGTGGGGGAAAGGGGGTCTCTATGAGCGACGAAGACATGAGAAAGGTAATCGACCTCAAGAACCATATCCTCAATTCCATATTCAAGGTCCGTCTCATCCCCAACATTAAAGAATTTCTCTCCCGGCTTAAACACCTTGGGCTTAAACTGGCGCTTGTAACCGGCACGAATGAGGACGTCGTGGATAGGATTCTTCACGAGGAAAAGGCCTTGAAAGACTACTTTGACGTGGTGGTGACGGCAGCTACCGCCTCGCACAAAAAGCCCGACCCCGAACCCTACCTGAAGGGCGTGGAGCTCTTAGGGATTGACAAAGAACACTGCCTGGTAATAGAGAACTCCCCGGCCGGTATCACGTCCGCCAAGCGGGCGGGTCTCGTGTGCCTGGCCCTGACCACGTCCCTGCCCGGGAAACACCTGAGCGAGGCCGACGGCATCTTTCCGGGCCTGGAAGAGGTTTCAAGGCTTTTTGATTAAAAATACCGTTACTTAATTTACCGGGCCGTTCCAGTATCCGGGACACACCCGTTGACACAACCCGCCTTCTCATGTATCCTCGAAGCATCCATCTGTTACCTGCTGTCTTTTAGGAGAACCGGACCGTGACGATAAACAACAATTTTACGATAAAACTCTGTTGCGCAATTGCCGTCTTATCATTCTTGACGTTATTGCTGCTGCCGTATAATCCGACCAGCGCCCAGCACATAGACGTCTTCAACATACCCAGGGAAGATGCCAAAGAAAAAACGTTGGAAGACGTACCCGAACTGGCAGAGGTGGAGGTTACCGACTCCTATACTTACAAGGTTATGGTAAAAAAAGAACGCCTCGACGATGGCACCGTCTTTGCAAGAGAACTCGAAATCACGGCGCTCTCGGACGAGGAAAAGCCCCCGTATCACTGGGGTCAGGTGGATTACTACGACCGGAGGAATATCACGCAGAGGCAGGTGCGTAAGACAGATTTTGCCAAGTGTTTCAGGACGCGGACGGGCGTATTATATTACCTGCCTAACAGTAAAAAGGTGGTGGACTGGGGCCGCTGGACCATGTGGGACTGTCGCCCGAGCAACGCACCGTAAGCAGCCGGCGCCTTACATATATGCCCGGACCTTTTTGACTCAGGAGTGTACACTCACCCTGACGGAGACCCTGTGGTGAGGAATTTTTGCTTTATATGCCTCGGTATCCTTATCGTAATCCTTACACTGTTCCTGTGGCCGCATTCTTTCGCGGACAATGAACGGGGCCTGCTTGAGTCGGTCATAGAGGGCCGGGCACGGGTGATAGACCTCACGTATCCGTTAAACGGGAAAAACCCTTACTGGCCGGGTCCCCGGTACCGGCCTTTTAAGTACGAGGTGATTTCCAGGCTTGAGACCGATGGGGTATATTCCGGCAGCTACTCCACCCCCGAACACCTGGGCACACACGTGGACGCGCCCAACCACTTCGGACTCAATCAACCGTCCGTGGACCAGTTGCCCCTCGACCAGCTCATGGGTCCCGCCGCGGTAATAGACATACGTAAACAGGCGGCCTCAGACCCGGACTACCGGCTCTCCGTGGACGATATCAAGAAATGGGAGGCGCAAAACGGCCGTATACCGAATGGCGCCATAGTGCTCATGCACTCCGGCTGGGGGGAGAGGTGGGCAGATGGTGACAGGTACAAGAATGCAGACCCCTCCGGAACCCTGCACGCTCCCGGCTTTTCAGAGGAAGCCGCACTCTTACTCGCCGAAGAGAGGGACGTAAAGGCCATCGGGGTTGACACGCTGAGCGTGGACAACGGGCCGTCCAAGGACTACCCCGTGCATCACGTGTTTAATTCCAGGGGCAGGTGGATGCTTGAGAACCTTGACAACGTAGGAAAACTCCCACCCAAAGGAGCCATGCTTATCGTGGCGCCCATAAAGATAGAAGGCGGCTCAGGCGGCCAGGCCCGTGTCTGGGCTATCACCCCTTGAATTTCTATACGCTTTTGTGTAACCTTTTATTCTTGAGGGTACGAATATTTATGGCAAGAAACAATTGGTTGTAAGAGGCCAGGAAACAAAGAGGAAAACGTTATGACTATGAAAAGACACGCAATATTTCTATGCTCGCTGGCTCTGGGCGCGGTGGTCAGCATGTCGTCGCCCGCCCTCGCCGCCCAGATATGGGTCAAGAATGACATCCCCATGGACCCTACCGAGGGTATGCCCGTGGTTGTGGCCATGTACGCGGATAAGGATTTTATCGGCCGTCAGATCATACCCGGCAATACACTGATGCTCAGCGACAGAAACATAACCTCGTTCGTGGTCAGCGCCGGCGACTATGAATATCACGTAAAGGTCCCGAAGGACAAGGTCATCAAAAAGACGATAGCGTTTACGGACATCAGGGACAATAAGCTGCCGGAAGGGTATTCGGTAAGAATAGAAAGCGGCAAAATAGAAGGTGACCAGATATTAAAGAGCGACAAAGAGGCCGACGAATATATAGAGAAGGAGAGCAAGACGGAGTAACCGCGTATAGGGACTTTCACGCGGCCTGTCCTTCAACGCTTCGAGACGGACGGACGTAGATATCGGCGCAGATAAAGCCCCTGGGGAGCCCGCCTCTCCAGGGGCCTTGTCTTTCGTATTAATCATGGCGCGCCACACATCCTTCCTAAGGGCTTGCACTCGTCTGCAATACGCATAGAATAAAGATAAAGGAAGTCTGCGTAGTGGTGTAGGCCTAGGTAATCCTTCGCCGAAGGTGTCCTTAGCTGCCGGCGATGGGACACCGAAGGCTCGACCGCTACAGGATGTAAGACTAAGGAGGAACAACCATGACCGAGGTAAAGGTATATACAAGTTCAGGTTGTGGCTCATGCAAACAGGTAAAGAAATATTTGCAAAAGGCAGACATTGAATTCAAGGAACTTGACATATGCAAGGACGAGGAGGCCATAGAAGAACTGAAGAGGCTGGGGGCTATGACGGTGCCTTGTATCGTTGCAGGCGAGATGGTCATCAGGGGTTTTGATAAGACCAAGCTGGATGAACTCATTGCCTGCCTGACTGCCGATGTATGTACATAACCTGATAGGATATAAGGCGTATGTTTAACGCCGCGTGCCAGCGTAAGGCTGGCACGTTTTTTTATGTCTTTTGCGGGGGCGCGACAGCCCTCCTTATTTAAACCGGTGAGCCGCGTCAGAGCACGCACTTGACACCCGCCTTCCCTGTATTAAAATTATAATTATAATGATGCGTGAGACCTGATACTTGTTCCGGAGCCGCGGCGATGAAGCCCAAAGTATATTTCATAGAAACCAGGACGGGCGAGGCCCTTGAAAGCCTTGCTGAAAAGACAAAAAAACTGTTCGACTCCGTCAAGTTTTCTTCGACTGTCAAGCGGGGAGACCTGGTCGGCGTAAAGACCACGTTCGGGGAGAAGAACTGCATCGGCTACCTGAAACCGCCGGTGGTGCGCGCCGCCGTGGATAAAATACGCTCTACGGGGGCCAAGCCGTTTGTGATGGAGACAAACACGCTCTACATCGGACAGAGGACGAACGCCGTCAACCACCTGCTCCACGCCAATAACCACGGGTTTACGGTGGAGACGGTCGGCGCGCCCATAATCATCGCCGACGGCCTGATGGGCGAGAACGACTACACCATGCCCCTCGACCTGCCCGGCGGTCTCTGCAGGATGGCGCATATCGCGGGCGGGGCCAAGGCCGCACAGGGCCTTGTGTTCCTGACCCACGTCACGGGGCACATGCTTACCGGCATGGGCGCCACGCTGAAAAATATCGGTATGGGTCTCGCCTCCCGCGGCGGGAAACTGGCCATGCACTCCGGCGTAGTGCCCCAGATAATAGAGCCGGACTGCACGGCCTGCGGAATCTGCGCCGAGTTCTGCAGCCCCAGGGCCATCACCATAAAGGACTACGCCATTATCGACCCGAAACAGTGTATCGGCTGCGGCGAGTGCCTGGCGGTCTGTCCCTTCGAGGCCGTGAAGATTGACTGGGGCGAAGACACCGAGAACGTGCAGAAAAAGATAGCCGAATACTGTGTGGCCATACTAAAGGGCAAGGAGAAAAAGTCCGTATTCTTCAACTTTATAATACACGTGACCGAGCAGTGCGACTGCATGGACAAGGCCTACAAGGCGGCCTTTGACGATATAGGCATACTCGCCTCACGCGACCCCCTTGCCGTTGACAGGGCCGCAGTTGACATGATACGCGAGTCGGTGGGCGAGGACTTTTTCCATAAGAGCTGGCCCGACATTGACTACACCATACAGATGGACCACGCCGAGAAGATAGGGCTGGGCTCAACGGACTACGAGCTTGTGGACGTTAGCGGCAGCGGCAAAAAACACGCGGCGGCAAGACGCTAGCCGTTAGCACAAACCCACCCGCGCAGGCGCACGCCTTTCCTTCAGCCTGATAAATCAGGCGGCTACAATGTTGGTTGTAAATAGACCGGGCAACTACAAGGGTGTTATTGGGCGATTTGATTTGTAGCCGCCCCATTTATGGGGCGAAGATAAATAGCCTGATAAATCAGGCAGCTACAGTGTTGGTTGTAAATGGCCCGGGCAACTACAATGGTAGTTATGCTTTTGGGTTTGTAGCTGCCCCATTTATGGGGCGTTTGTATTGATAGCCTGATAAATCAGGCAGCTACAGTTTGTAAAACTGTTCAAATTCTATTATTTCTTTAACAGGATTGTTCTTAATATATTCTCTAATCTTGTTCAGGGCTTTCTCGTTTCTAATGACATGTTCATAGTAGTTGGGTTGCCAGACCCTAAATCCTGCTTCTTTACTTACTTGAGCTTTCAGCCGCCGTACTATCTCACCCAGTGGAATGGAACAACCATTTAAAATTATAATTAGATGTAAATGGTTGGGCATGATACAAAAGTAGTCCACCTCTGTACCTTCAATACGATATAGCCTCTTCATAGCTGCCCTAATAATACCTTCAAGGCCTACAAGGTGTGGTTTATTGTGTCTAGAACAGATGGTTACAAAGTAGGGGCCGTTAGCGGAGTAGTTGTAATGCTTTAATCTGATGTCTTTAATGTTTTTCATTAGTCTTGTTGTCTAATTTGTTTGTAGCTGCCCCATTTATGGGGCGTTTGTATTAATAGCCTGATAAATCAGGCGGCTACAAGGAAAATAAATGTAGCTGCCCCATTCATGGGGCAAAAATAAATAGCCCGATAAATCGGGCAGCTACAGTGTTGCTGGCAAACTGAACGGGCGATTACAACTGATTATACCCCCGTAATCACGAAGGGTTTTTCGGTGCTGAGGCCCTGGTCGTCGTAGGCGACTATGCGTACAAGGTTCAGCCCCCTGATTATGGGTATCCGGGCGGTGAAGTCGCGCTCGCTGGTGCGGTTTTTGTTGTATTCATAAAAAACCTTGGCGTCGTTCACCATGACGTACACACCCCTTACGTCCTGGTCGTCTTCCACGTGGAACTCGATGTCGACGTCGCCGCTTCTTGTTGTGAGCACGCCTTCCTTTAGCGTTATTATGGGCGGCCTTAAGGGTAGGAACGATACGGGTATGATATCCCTGACCGCTTCATTATGCTCCGGGGCGTATCTGTAGACCTCACTGACGTCTTGTGCCTTTACCCAGCCCCTGTAGCCGCCGCTTAGCGGCACGCGGTACCAGCCGTCCGCCTGCCCGTCGGCCTTGATTACACTCTCGGCAAGGAGCGGCGCAAGCACGGGCGATAGGTCTGACCTGCCGCCATATACACGGGCGCCCTTGCCGGATATCTTGAGCGCAGTGTGATACGGTTTTATGTCGACGTCGATGTGTTTCTTCTCTATGGGGAGCAGGAGCTTGCTGAAGAGGTTGACTCCCAGGTTGATGTCGGCGATGACCACTTCGAGCCTGAGGTCATCAGGCGGTATCTCGCTAATGGAAATGTCAAACGTTGCGGTCTTTTCGCCATTGGTCCGGAGCATTCCCTGTTTCAGCCTGGGGTTGTGTATGGTTATTCCATCGGGGTTCAGCGCCTTGAGCATAACGACCGTGTCCCTGGAGTTGCCCTCACCTATGTTTTTGACCGACAGCGCGAGCCTGACGTTTTCGCCCGCCTCAATAAGACCGTCGCCCGCGCTACCCGTGCCGTCCAGGACCTGAAAGGAATACGCAAAGACGGGAGTGGGCTGTGCCCAGGTAGTAATCCACGCCATGAGGTATTCCGGCGTATAGTCGTTGTCCTCGGTGAACTTGACGACCATCTCGTCCCGCCTGTCGAGCGAGTCCTCCGGCACGTTTACCTTCAGGGTGTAAGATTCGCTCCGGCCCGGGGCTATCTCGCCGATAGGGAATTCGAGGCCGTCAAAGACCGGGTTGGTAGAGGTGCTCCTGCCCAGCACCCTGTAGAGCGTGCCGTCGCCGCGGTTCTCCACGGTGACGGCGACGTCAATTGTCCCCCCCGCGTCTACCTCGTTAATTTCCTTGTCAAGGTTTATCCTGGCCACCGGTGCCGGCACGCCTTCAGGCAGCCCCGATGACCAGTCTATCCCCTGCCCTTTCAGTGCCTGTACTATCTTCTTTTCTTGCTCCTTCTGCGCCCGCCGCAGGACTCGCTCGCAGACGTTCCACCTCACACCGCCACCGGCCAGGCCCCCCTCCTCTATGAGTCTCACTGCCAGCCGCACCGGATAGTCACGCGCGGGGTCCGGCCTGCCGGTTGAAACACCCTCATCGAGGTAAACAAGACTGGCAGAGGGCTTTTCCTCACCGGTGGGCCTCTCTATCCTTTCCCGTATGAGCCCCTCGTTCAGGTAGTGTACACGCCGGGTAAGCGTGGGGTTGTCCCCGTCGACCTTTATCGGTATGAGGAGCACGTTAGGCGCAAGCCCGATGAATTGGATGTATCGCCCGCCGGGGGTGTAATATTTGGCCGTCGTCAGCTTGACCGCATACTTTCCCTTCAGGCCGAAGACCTGCTGGATACATGCCTTGCCGAAGGACTGCTCGCCCATCACGACCGCCCTGTCGTTTTCCTTAAAAGCCGCGGCCAGTATCTCCGCGCCCGACGCGCTGCCCTCGTCGATCAAGACCACCAGAGGATAACCTTCTTCTCTATTGCCGGAGGGCCGCGCCCTTACAAATTTCGGGTACCCCTTTCCCGAACTTACCTTTATATTCAGGATACCGGATGAAAGCAACAGGTCCCCTACGCGTATGATTTCATCCAGCACCCCACCGTAGTTCCCACGAAAATCTATAACCAGGCCGTTCAGGTCGGCAGTCTTTTTCAGCCCTTCCAATGCATCAAGCGTGGACTTAAACGTACCGTCCTGAAAGTTGCTTATCCTTATGTACCCGACGTCGCCCTCTAACATAACGGACGTGACGTTTTTCACCGTGACACGCTCCCGTTGCAGAGTGTAACTAGTTACTATGCCGTCTCTTACGATGGAGAGTGTCACTTTCGTACCTTCGGCGCCGGTGAGCCTTTCCAGGGCCTCCCTGAGGCTCATCTTCCGCGCGGACTCCCCGTCTATCTCGATGATCCTGTCCCCCGGCATCAGCCCCGCGCGGTAGGCGGGAGAGTTTTCATAAACCTCAATAATCGCAAGGGCGCCCTCCCTGAACTCGATATCCATCCCCAGCCCTATGAAGCTGCTTGCGCCCAGGCTCTCGGCCCTCTCAAAGTCTTTTGGCTGGTAAAGCTTGCAATACGGGTCAAATCCTCTCAGTATGCTGCTCAGCGACGCAAACTCCAACTCCCGGAAGGGCACGGTACACTTTCCGCTTGACTCGATAAAGCGCAGGATATCCTTCAACATGTCCCTGAGGTCCGCCCAATACTCAATGCCGCCAATCCCAAAGACCTCTTCGCTCCCGTCCACCTGGACCCTCACCGCGTGCGTGTCCACCGAGGCCCTTAAATTGGGAACAACCCTCTCCACCCCCCTCATCGCGTCGCGCAGCACCTCGTGGACCTTCAGGCTGTTAAAATCTATGTAGTACCTTCCGATGCAGGAAAAGACCGCGTTAACCATGTGACCCTCCGGTAAACCACTCTGGCCGGGGACGCCGGTTGACGCAACACCCGTTGCGGATGAAAGCAGCAGAGAGGACAGGAGGGTTATTGTAAGGCAGAACGATCTGATGTAATTCCGCATAGTTAGTATAGTCCGTATCGTTTTACATTGCCTTGCGATGTGCCTGGTGATAGAATTTGTCTCGTGATACTCGATGAAATCTACAAACACAAACTCCTTGAACTTTCCCGGTGCAAGGAGCGACGTCCCCTGGAACAACTTGAGGCGGCCCTCCCTAACATGGCCGGCACCAAGGACTTAGAGGGCGCGTTGAAGACGTCCAGCGGTCTCGGGCTGATAGCCGAGGTGAAGGCGGCCTCGCCGTCAAAGGGCATTCTGCGTCACGATATGAATCCCTCGCAAATCGCTTTAGAGTACCAAGAAGGTGGCGCCACCGCAATATCTGTTCTTACTGACGAAAAATTCTTTCACGGAAGACTTGCTCACCTCGAAGACGTTAGAAGGGTGGTAAGGCTGCCCCTTCTTCGCAAGGACTTTATCATAGACGAGTACCAGCTCGTTGAGGCCAGGACGAGCGGCGCGGATGCCGTACTCCTTATTGCGGCTATTCTCGATGAGAAAAAACTGGAGGCGCTTCTGAGCAGTGCCGGCCGGTTGGGCCTCAATTGCCTGGTGGAGGTGCATACGGAGGGAGAGCTTAAAAAAGTGCTCGATACGCCGGCGACATTAGTAGGGATAAACAACAGGGACCTCCATACGTTCAAGACCGACCTCGAGACCACCATCAGACTCAGGCCGCTTGTTCCTGAGGACAGGACGGTCGTCAGCGAAAGCGGTATCAAATCGAGGGGTGATGTAAGGCGTTTAGAAGACGCAGGGGTAGACGCAATACTCGTGGGAGAGGCCCTGGTACAGTCAGAAGATATTGAGAGAGATATAAGGGAGCTTATGGGATGGGACTGAAACGCGGCTATTCCTTGTAACTAGGCCCTACGAAGAGCTTACAAAGGCATATCCCGTCATTTTCCAGCTCGTTCTTAGAATAGATACAGGGGCAGACAATCTTGGAATCCTCTTTGGGATTACCGCTGAGTACCCTGCAGGGGCAGTATTCACCACCCGCTTTTATTTTTCTTATGGCGATACCGCGGATTATCGTGTTGGCAACATCGGTCTCGGGATTAAACAGGTAGGGAGTGGTCTCCAACCATTTTTCCAATCTCCCCCTTACCTCACGTTCAACTTGTTCGAGTGTTTTTCCATTTTCTGTGCTGGTTATCATTTTTTCCACTGTTGGTTGCGCCCCCCCCTAGGTTTGGTTAAGAAATACAAGTTTAGCATAAACCCACATCTTTTCAAGTCAAAAAGTTCAGGCCTCGCAGAATCAACATGTAGCAGGTATATCATAAAAGACCACAACATATTGAATGACAAACATTTATTTATATAAACATTGATGTTTCTTTGTTGACGTTTAGCGGACTTTTGCTATAATCCCTCCATTCGAGGGGCGGCTCAGATTGATGCCGGAGGTAAAAGAGATTATGTTGGACAGGGGAAAACTAGGCAGGAGCCTAGACTCGCTCCTCGGAAATATTGCTGAGGTAGAACCAACCGATAGTATCCTGCAGATTAGTCCGGAAAGCATTCAACCCAATCCTCATCAGCCGCGAAGGGAATTTTCACCACAGGCCATAGGCTCGCTTGTAGAATCTATACGAGAACATGGCATGCTCCAGCCGATACTGGTCCGGCCAGCCAAGGACGGTTACCAGCTCCTGGCGGGAGAGAGGAGGTGGCGCGCCGCAAAGGAACTCGGGTTGGGCAGTATACCCGCCATTGTGAAGGAGGCCACGTCAAAGCAATCCCTGGGGATTGCATTAGTAGAGAACCTGCAGCGTGAGGACCTGAACCCCATAGAGAGGGCCAAGGCCTTCTGGGAGCTTATGGAGGTCTTCGGGCTTACACAGGAGCAGGTTGGAAAGTATGTCGGCATGGACCGCTCTTCTGTTGCTAACACCCTGCGGCTGTTAGAATTGTCGATAGAAATCCAGGAGCATGTTTCACGTGGAACAATCTCACAAGGGCATGCCAGGGCATTGCTCGCGGCCAAGGGTGAATCGCTTCAGCAGAGATTGTGTCAGAGGGTAATTGACGAGGGGCTTACGGTAAGACAGACGGAGGCCCTGGCCGCCAGCGTAAGTAAAAATGCCCGGCGGAAGCGGCAAAATGGCAGAAATGGCAACAACCATAATGCCCGTGAACATGAAGACAGATTGAGCATGGCCCTGGGGACAAAGGTTCAGATACGCCACAGCGGCAGTAAAGGTAAGGTGGTCATCCACTTCAACGGAAATCCCCAGTTTGAAGACCTTATGAGCCGGCTCTGTGGGGGATAGATAGAAGCGTCCCACCCTGTTTAAGGATGAGTGTCGTTTACCGGGCGGGTGTCACACCGTAACTTCTTTGACAGGCAGTGGTTATAGACAATACCAATCTGGTGGCCTTGCGTTACCTGGGCGCTTTGCCACCAGACGGCCTTCCCTGCGCCCGTCGTAACAGATCTATCCCGATGGCCGGTTTCTCGTTCTCGTCTTAGTCTTAAGCGGTGAGTGCGCTAGATGAAGCGGGGTCAAAAATGATCACGACGCGTTTTATACATCACCCTTGCATACAGGACAAACAGAAATGCATATACCGCAGAGGGAGTCCTCTATCCCCAAACTAATACCAAATTCCAGGGCCTTCTTCCTGCACGTGTAGACGTCCAGCAACTCCTCACGCGGCATGCCGACACGCCACTCCCTGTCCCTTATGGCGTTGACCGGGCAGGCTTTCACGCACTCCACGCAACTATTGCAGTTGCCAACACTTACAGCAATTCCCGTCTCAAGTGGCATGTCCGTCAGCACGGTCCCTAACCGCACCCCGGGGCCATATGTCGAGGACACAAACAGGGACGACTTGCCTATCCATCCGAGTCCCGCAAGCGTGGCGGCCGTCTTATGTGGGAATTTTCCGTCAAACCATTTAAGATACTTTTTGCGTCCCGTGTCCTCGATGGTAGCTTGCACTATTTGAGCCCTGTAACCTGCGGACCTTATCATGACCTCCACGCCGTGCCCTATCCGGTTCAGGAGGGCGTTCTTCTCCCTGTACTGGAGATAGTAGGCCCAGTTCGGCCCGTTATGTATGGACTCTATTACCTCAAGCGGCAGGCTGCAGGCTATGGATATGGCGTAGGGGAAACCCATGGTCCCCGGGAGGTCGAGGCCCCGGAGTCTTGCAAAACCGACCAGTGATGCCCCCTGTTCGTATATGTATTGTCTTATAGTATGCTGAACCATCGCGTACAGAGTTTGTTTTCGCGCGTACGAAAGACTCTAGTAGGTGTCGTTCTGAGGGAACGAAGTGACCGAAGAATCTGACAATGCGTGTCAGATTCTTCTCCCCCTCAGGCGGGCCACAATGACACACGTGAGTAACACATCAAGTCTCGCAATACTTTCTTGTAAAGCGCTGCTTCATTTCATCAATGATTGAATGCGGGGGCGGAAATCCTTTGCCAGGCGGCCCAGCGTGGGCGAGATATCGTCTTCGTCGATTATGGCGTCTATCAGATAGAAGTCTTTGCTGTTGGTTGCCGTGCGGAGTGCTTTTGTAAAGTCTGTTGAGGTAGAGACTTGCGTGCCGTTTCCCCCAAGGCTCCTGGCCAGACCCACGTAGTCCCATGGGTGGACGTGGAGATAATCCCTCTCCTTGTCCAGCACCTTAAGTGTAGCAAAGCTGCTGTTGTCAAACACAATGACGATAGGGTTGAGGCCCATCTTCTTTGCGGTTGAAAGTTCAACCCCCGTCATCTGGAAACACCCGTCGCCCACCAGCACAACGGGTCTCCGGGAGGGCAGGGCCAGTTGGGCGCCTATTGCGCCGGGTGTGGCGAAGCCCATGCTCGCGTAGTATGCGGGTCCGATAAAGATGTCCGTCTTCAATTCAACAGAGGCAAACAACGGGTCGCCAACGTCGCTAATTACCAGGTGTTTGTTCGTTAGAAAATTGTTCAGCTCATCGATGATAGTTGCTACAGTGAGCTTCTTTGCTGCACGTGCCTTCTTCTTTCTGACGGTCTCTTTCCTCGGGGGTTTAAACGAGCGCCTTTTTAGTGTCTTTGTCTTTAACAGGCCCTTCATCACGTCTTGAAGGTTTACGTCCTTGTAGCAGTGGTGGCTCACACATACCTGCTCCGAGGTCGCCTGTATTATGTGTGGTGTGTAGGAGGCGAATACATCCGCCACGCCGAAGTCTATGGGTAACGAGCCGAGTGAGAGTATGCAGTCAGACCCCTCAACATAGTCCCTTACGTGTTTTGGGCTGAGCTTGCCGATATAATTGCCGATGAAATTCGGGTGACTCTCGGGTAGTACGGATTTGCCCAGAAGGGTTGTGGCCACGGGCATGTTCAGTTTTTCTGCCAGCCTCGCCAGGTCTTTCATCAGACCAAAGCGTTCAATCTCGACGCCTGCGTATATGACCGGACGGCGACTGGTGTTGAGTCTGTTGATTATCTCCCCAAGGGCCTCTTTCAGTACCGGGTCCTTGTTGCCGGTCTTCTCGCGTTTAGTGACGCACCTGGGCGGCGCATCGACATTGACCATATCCCTGGGTATCTCAATGTAGCCCGGACGGGAGAGTTTTTTTGTGGTATCTATTACCCTGTCTATCTCAGAAATAGCGCTTAGTTCGTCGTTCAGGACGGCCGTGGATGCCGTAACCTCTTGGTATATCTTGTGTTGTGACTCGTAGCGCTTTACCCTGTGATGGAAGAGCGCGTCCGGATCTCTACCGGCTATCTCAGGGGCGCCGGTCAGCACGATGACGGGAGATTTTTCCGCGTAGGCGAGGGCGATGGGGTTGACCATGCTTAACGCGCCGACACCCTGGGTGACGATTGCCACTCCCAGTCCTTTGAGGCGTGCATAGACGTCGGCGGCATAACCGGCGGAGGGTTCGTTCGTCATCACCACCGTCTTCATCCCGCACCTCTCCTGAGCCGCATAAAGGGGCAGGATGAAGTCGCCGGGGATGCCGAAGGTGTACTCCACCCCCTCCTCCTTCAGCCTCTTGAATATGTAGTCCGCGATGCGCACGTTGTGGTCTCCCCAATCTTAAGCTCTATATATTATCATTGCCGTGCATATGGTGTCAAACCGGTAAAAAATATTAAAGGCGTCTTATTTTTTTCTGCAAAGGGCAAACAAAAAATACAGGTCGTTGATTCCGGTTGACAAAAGTATTATATTGTGTGTGACGTTCCGTGACCCGATGCGGGGCCGTACACGAAAACCGGGGAGGTACGAATGGAGAAATCCATATACGAAGAGTTCCTGGAAAGGGGTCTCACCCGCCGCGACTTCCTGGGTTTCTGCGCCGCGATGGTTGGAACGCTGGCCCTCCCCTGGGATGCGGTGGCGAAGGTCGAGAAGGCCCTGAAATCCTCCAGACGGCTTCCTCTCATATGGCTTGAGCTGCAAAGCTGCACGGCCGATACCGAGTCTTTCCTGCGCGCGAGCAATCCTTCCGCGTCTCAACTTATCCTCGACGTCCTTGCGATAAACTATTCAGAGACCCTTATGGCCGCGGCGGGCCATCAGGCTGAAGAGGTATTGTGGAAGACGGTTGAAGAGGAAAAGGGAAAGTATGTCGCGGTCATAGAGGGTTCCATACCGACCGCGGACGGCGGTGTCTACTGTACCATCGGCGGGGAGACGGCCCTTGAGAGGACCAAAAGGGTTTGTAAAGATGCCGCGGCGGTTGTGAACGTCGGAACGTGCGCATGTTTTGGCGGTCTTCCCAGTGCAAGGCCCGACCCTACGGGGGCGAAGAGTGTCGAAGAGGCCATCCCCGGCGTTCGGAACCTGATTAACCTGCCGGCCTGTCCGGTAAACGTGGTAAACGTCTCGGCCACACTTGTCCACCTGTTGACGTTCGGCGGCATTCCGTCAAAGGACCGGTTACATCGGCCGCTGTTCGCCTACGGCAGGAGGATACATGATTCTTGTGAGCGGCGCGGTTCCTACGACGCGGGGTATTTTGTGGAGAAGTGGGGCGACGAGGGTCACAGGAGGGGCGGGTGTCTGTATAAGATGGGGTGCAAGGGCCCTGCGACCTTCCATAACTGCCCCAAAGTACGCTGGAACGGCGGCACGAGCTGGCCGGTCGGCAGCGGACATCCTTGTATTGGTTGCGCCGAGCCGAATTTCTGGGACAGCATGTCGCCTTTTTATGAACACCTGCCGACTGTACCCGGTTTCGGCGTGGCGACCTCGGTGGACAAGGTCGGCGCGGGGCTGGTAGCGGCGACTGCCGCCCTGTTCCTGCTCCATGGCGCGGGGAGCTGGGTCAGGGATAGAATCATACGAAAACAGGAAGAGAAGGAAGAAAAAGAAGGCCAAGAATAGGAGGAAGTCTCTGTTTAAAATTTAATAAAGAAGAAGAGATATGGAAAAGACACACGCTCCCGAAGAAATCATACAAAAGACGCGTGCCCGTTTTACGCGCATCGCCAAAGACCCGTCTTCTGAAAAGAGGTTCCCCGTCGGCCTGGAGAGCGCAAAACACCTCGGGTATGATGCGGACGAAATAGATTCAATGCCGGATTCTGTAACCGAGTCCTTTGCGGGTGTTGGTTGCCCAATTGCCCTTGGCCCGATAAACGAGGGAGAGACGGTGCTTGACCTTGGCTGCGGTGCAGGACTTGACAGCCTTCTTGCGGCACGCAGGGTGGGCCCGGAGGGGCGTGTCATAGGGATTGATATGACACCCGATATGGTGCGCAAGGCAAGTGAAAACGGCCAGAAGCTTGGGGTAGAGAACGTAGAATTTCGGCAAGGTTCGGCGGAGCAACTGTCTCTGGGAAATACCTCAGTCGATATCGTCCTTTCAAATGGTGTTATAAATCTCTGTCCCGATAAAGGACGTGTCGTTTCGGAAATTTATCGTGTCCTTCGCCCCGGAGGGCGTCTCTACGTGGCAGACATTACCCTTGAGGATGGGGTAGACCAGGCCACGGTAGAAAAACTCGGCACATGGTCCGACTGAATATGCGGTGCGATACCAGGAAGGTCGTTCCTGGAACTACTGAAGCAGGCGGGATTCGTCGATGCCCGGATGATTGGTAAGACGGTCTACCGCACCTCACGTTATACGGTAGGGGCCACGTTCATGGCCGGAAAACCGGAGTAGCGGAGCACGTCATGACACGGCGTTTTAATAAAAGAAGTTAAACCCGAGGAGGAAGAAAAATCACAAGAGTAGTCGTAGACCCGGTAACCAGGATTGAAGGCCATCTGCGGATAGAGGTGGAGGTAGACCCGGAGAAACACCTTGTCACAGACGCCTTCTCGTGTGCCACTATGTTCCGCGGCATAGAGATAATCCTTAAGGGCAGGGATCCCAGAGACGCGTGGCTCTTTGCGCAGAGGATATGCGGCGTCTGCACCGTGGTCCACGCCATGGCGTCAATACGCGCGGTGGAGAATGCCCTGGATATCCGTATCCCTCCCACCGCCCGTCTCATAAGAAATATAATTACGGCCACACAGTTTGTCCACGACCATACGATCCACTTCTACCACCTGCATGCCCTGGACTGGGTGGACATTACCTCTGCGCTCAAGGCCGACCCCGCCGGGACCGCCACACTCGCAGAGTCTATCTCAGACTGGAGCCCGTCCGGAACGGCCTACTTCAGGGGTGTGCGGGACAGGCTCAAGAAGTTTGTGGGGAGCGGGCAGATGGGGCCGTTCTCGAACGCCTACTGGGGACATCCCGCGTACAAGCTACCCCCGGAGGCAAACCTGCTTGCCGTGGCCCATTATCTTGAGGCCCTGGAATGGCAGAAAGATTTTGTAAGGATACACGCGATCCTGGGCGGTAAGAACCCGCACCTCCAGTCGCTCATCGTGGGCGGCGTATCTGTCCCCGTTGACCCGAATAGCGAGGACGCCCTGAATGCCGGCACCATCGCTACCATAAGAGACCTGGCCGTGAAGGCCCGGGATTTTGTGGAAAAGGTCTACCTGCCCGACTTGCTGGCGATTGCCTCGTTCTATAAGGAGTGGGGGGTGATAGGAAGGGGTGTCGGGAACTATCTATCGTACGGCGAATTCCCCATGAGCGACAACCCGCGGGACGTGTATATACCCGCCGGGATAATTCTTGAAGAAAATCTGGGTAAGGTACACACGGTTGACCAGGAAAAGATAGCTGAATACGTGACCCGTTCATGGTTTGAGTACTCCGGGGGCGACAAAGAGGGCAGGCACCCGTTCAAGGGGGAGACGAAGCCGCGGTATACCGGGCCAAAACCTCCTTACAAAGAGATTGGCACGGACGGCGAGTACAGCTGGTTAAAGGCCCCGCGGTATGAAGGGAGGGTGATGGAGGTAGGACCGCTTGCCAGGATGCTGGTTGCCTACGCCTCAGGCCATGAAAGGGTAAAGGGGCTCGTAGACGGCGCGCTCAAGACCCTGGACGTCCCGGCCGAGGCCCTGTTCTCTACGCTGGGCAGGACGCTTGCGCGGGGCGTGGAAACGGTGGTTCTGGCCGAGAAGATAATTGACTGGACGGATGAACTGGCCGTGAACATGGGCAGGGGCGAAATTCAGATACACGCCGGTGAGCGGTGGGACCCGTCGGAATGGCCTGCCGAAGCGATGGGTTACGGTCTCCACGAGGCCCCCCGCGGCGCGCTGGGACACTGGATACACATAAAGGACAGAAGCATCCACAACTACCAGTGTGTGGTCCCAAGCACCTGGAACCTGGGGCCGAGAGATGACAGGGGACAGATAGGCCCCGTGGAAAAGGCCCTTATTGGTACACCGGTGGCGGACCCGGCACAACCCCTGGAGATATTGAGGACCGTGCATTCTTTTGACCCCTGCATGGCATGCGGTGTTCACCTCTACGACACCCGGGGAAAGGAATTGAATTTCGTAAAGGTGGGATAGTATGGGCCCGAAGGTCGAGAAAAGGGTGGCGACGTATGTATGGGAACCGGTGGTAAGGTGGGCCCACTGGTTGATTGTCGTATGTATACTTGTGCTCGCCGCGACCGGGTATCTTATAGGAAACCCCGTGCTGCTCACCGGAAGTGGCGCGCTCATCATGAGCCACGTCAAGTTCATACACGTTGTTACCGCGCTGGTGTTTTCGACCGCCGTTTTTGTCCGGATTCTCTGGCTCTTCGTGGGGAACGAGTACGCGAGCTGGAGGGGCCTGATACCCGTAGACGCCGAGAGGCGGAAGAACGCCCTGGAGACGCTGAAGTGGTACTTTTTCCTCAAGATGAGGAGCCCCGGCTCTATCGGCCACAACGCCCTTGCCGGCATGGCGTATGCGGCGATTTTTTTGCTGTGTCTTGTAGAGATATACACGGGCCACGTCCTTTACGAGATGCACGGGAGCGGCGGTGTCGGCTGGGCGGTGGCGGTCTTTGGCGCCCAGGAGATTAGATTCGTCCATCATTTCCTGACGTGGGTATTTTTGATGTTCCTCGTCCACCACGTCTATTCCGTGTTTCTGTGCGCCATGAGCGAGAGAGACGGGCTTGTAGAGGCCATGTTCGACGGTTACAAGTTTATTGAGGAAGAGAAGCTTCCGAGATAATCAAGGGGCATACGCCGGAGGCGCACAGGCCCGACCGCAAGTATCCTACCTGAACAAGCCGATGACGAGGTTTATGAGGACCCAGAATAACCCGTTGGCGCCGCACACCATGCCGGCGTAGGCGAGGTAATGGCCTCTGAGCGGATACGCGCGAGTTGCCCTCATCCCAAGATAGCCGGTAATTATCGCGCCGACCGCAAGGAGTATCTGAATCACCATGATGGCGACGTGTACCATCAGGAAGAAGAGGATGAGGGACAGCACGCCCATAGCGAGGGAGATAATGGCAAAGATTGACCATCCCGGTTTGTAGTACTCCATGGTTTATGGCTCCACCGTAGAGGGTAGTAGGAAAATCTGCACGAATCTTACAACGCCCCACCGGCGAAATCAAACATTATTCATGAATACATTACCTCGCTCAGAATGACGTCGATTAACCAAACAGGTAGGTCATAGCCTCACCATGGCCGCACATTAATTTATCTGTCTCCTATATTCATCATTGTCAAGACGTGGCCTTAACCTACCCCTCTGTCATTCTGTGTGTAGCGTGGCAGCTTGCTGCCACGTTCAACGTTGGAGCAAGCTCCAACGCTACATCAAATCAACGACTGTAAAGGTCGTTGTCTACCGGGAACGTTTTTTGAAGATGTAGGGATAATTCATGTTACGCTAGAGAGGGGATTAGCTTTAGCGACAACGTCCTCAACAGTATTTTGTTTTTTGTGGCGGTTTTCGTGCAGCTATCAGGGAGCAAGGAGCAGTTTTGTGTCGCTATCGTCGAAGACGCAGCTGTGGCCCGTTACGTCGGTTTCTTCTTTGTACCTGCCGTAGGCAGTTACCTGCCCCACGGGCACGCCGAACGTCTGGAACCAGGGTATCCAGGAGGGTTTCTCCGGGCCGGCGCCCGTTATCACCGGGCCCAGGTTGTGGAGGTTTATGCCCTTCAGGGCCTGCCATACCACCCAGTGGCCCATGCTGTGGCCTACTATCTTAATACTCTCCTCGTACCGGCAGTTTTCCTTACTTAATTCCGCCTTTGTGCGCTCGATAAGGTCGTCACGCGCAATGATGTGTTTTCTCAGTATCCCCGCGACCCGTCGTACGTCCGCGCCGAAGAGGGTGGTGTAGTGAAGGAAGTTGCCCCACGTGAAGCCGGGACAGTTATGGTTCAGGAAGAACACGTCCTCGTCCTTCTCTTCTTTAGTGGTCTCGACGTGGAAGAGGCGTGTCGGGCTGTCCGGGGTTGAGGCCCTCTTGGTCTCCTCCGTGCAGGTTATCCGGATGCCGCCCAGTTGTCTCTGTTTCTTCTTATTCAGTAATATCTCATAGAGGGCGAAGATGGTGAATATACCGGGAGGGCAGCCCGACTGCCGTTCTATTTCCGCCGCCCGCCGGGCGTCGAAGTCGCAGATATCCTCTTCATGAGGGGTGTCGGAATCGGTCAGGTCTAGCCTCAGTCCAGGTACTATATAGATGGCCATTTTTCTTCTCGATTACCTCTAATTCTTTTTTCCCTTCCTTGACGTGGGCCTCGCCGGGGATGGGGCGGTGCCGTCCCGCTTGAAACCGGTATTTTATATGATAGAATGGCTGTAGTCAAAAATGATTATGGGTTTCTAACAGGGAAGGGATTTTTGGAGTTGCGGATTTTCCAAAAGATATTGACTGAGACTGTCTTCATCCCTTTTGACCTTTCCGTACGGTTCCCGTCCGCGTTGCCGCCGTTTTCCTTCCAGGGTTTCACCTGAATGCCCGTCTGAACCCCCTGGTCCGGGGGAATCTCGCCGGGGCATTTTCATGCCCGACCTCTGATATTAAAACCTCTGCAAAGTCCAATATTTTGGAGTTCTTTTCCAGAAGCGGGTCTCCGCCTGAGGCGGACGGGACTCCATAAGAGGATACTTTTTCAGGGGTCTCGCGTCAGGATGTTCTACAATCTTAAAGAGACAGGGGGTTTTCGTGTGAAGACCTTTTACATAGTTGGGTTGTTTTCAGTTGTTTTACTGTGCGGGTGTGCGGGCAGGCCCGCGGCCGGGCCTTACGTGTCAGAGTCAGGGTCAGAGCCTGACTCCCCCAGAGCGCAGAGACGGTTTGAGTTCTTGTATTCGGCGGATATTGCGAATATCCCAATGGCCGCAAAGGACGTCCGGATATGGTTCCCGGTACCGCAGTCCGATAAGAACCAGAGAATCAGCCGCCTGGAGATAAAGACCCCGGAAAGTTACGGGGTCCACACCGGGCCTGTGTATGGCAACAAGATAGGCTACATACACGTGACAGGCGCCCCGCCGCCAAGCATCCCCGTATCGCTCAGTTTTGAGGTGACACGCTACGAGGACCGGGGAGGCAACAGCCCTTCACCGCCCGGTGGAGACGTTCACAAATTCCTGCAACCCTCACGCCGCGGCGCCATAACCCCGGAGGTAAGTAAGGCCGCCTCAGGCATTGAGGATGTCTGGGCGGTACCTCAGGATAGACTGAAAGCCGCCTACCAGTACGTTATAGACAATATGGAGTATAAGAAGGAGGGAACGGGATGGGGCCATGGCGACACCGCCTGGGCCTGCAGGGTGGGATACGGAAACTGCACCGACTACCATGCCCTCTTCATCGCCCTGTCTCAGGCCATGGGGGTTCCCGCCAATTTTGAGATTGGCTTTTCACTGCCTTCCGGCGAGACAGAGGGCACGGTCGGGGGTTATCACTGCTGGGCACATTATTATATCCCGGAAGAGGGATGGGTCCCGGTTGACGTCTCCGAGGCCGACAAGCGCCCTGTTTTTAAAGACTACTTCTTTGGGGCGCACGACCCCAACAGAATAAAATTCACCATGGGGCGCGACATCATACTTGAGCCGAGACAGAAGGGCGGGCCGCTCAATTATTTTATCTACCCTTACGTTGAGGTGGATGGCATCCGGCACGAGGACATGACCCTGCGCATCAGTTTTAGAGACATTAGTGAATAACCCGGCATTACACCCGTCACAGTAGCAGTAGTAGTGGTATGTATAAAAGCCGTTGCAATGGGTTCGGCTTGGGGTAAAATAACTCTGCGTCGTTTCCCGGTAACAAATCTCAGAGGGGGATATATATGGGCCCGCCTTGTGTCATCCTCAGTGCCTGCAGGACCCCAATAGGTGCCTTAAACGGTTTTCTCGGCCCTCTCCCGGCCACTATGATGGGTGCCATCGTCGTTGAAGAGGCCATAAAGAGGGCGGGTATAAAACCGGAGGATGTAGACGAGGTCATAATGGGGAACGTCCTTTCTGCCGGACTGGGTCAGGCACCGGCCAGACAGGCTGCCCTGGGCGCGGGACTGCCGCCGGCGGTTTCCACCCTCACGGTGAACAAGGTCTGCGGTTCGGGACTGAAAGCTGTCATGCTCGGCGCGCAGTTGGTGTCTAGCGGTGAGGCGGGGATGGTGGTGGCCGGGGGTATGGAGAATATGAGCCGCTCGCCATATATACTGGACAGGGCACGCATCGGCTACCGGCTGGGACACAGTTATCTCATTGACAGTATAGTCAGGGACGGCCTGTGGGACGTATATAACGACTACCATATGGGTACCGCTGCCGAGCAACTGGCAGAGAGGTACAAGTTCTCGAGGGAAGACCTTGACGACTTCGCCGTCCAGAGCTACGAAAAGACCCTGCGGGCACAGCAGGAAGGCCGCTTCGACCACGAGATGGTGCCGGTGGAAGTACCGGGGGAGGACGGGGTGCCGGTTGTTATCAAGGAGGATGAATGTCCCGCGCGGTTTGACAGGGAAAGGATGTTTACGCTGCCGCCGGCGTTCAAGAAGGACGGAGGGCTTACACCCGGAAATTCATCTGCGATTAGTGACGGTGCGTCTGCCCTGGTGCTGACCTCGGAGGAGAATGCCAAAAATCTCGGCCTCAAGCCTATGGCCAGGATAGTAGCACATACCGAGGCGGGGCTGCAGCCTGAACTTTTTTCTATGGCTCCGGTTACGGCCATAAAGGAGCTTATGAACAAGACGGGGCTCAGCATCGATGATATCGACCTGTTCGAGATAAACGAGGCCTTTGCCTCCACAGCCCTTGCCATCACCCAGGAGCTCGCGATAGACCCCGGCAGGCTCAACGTAAAGGGCGGCGCAATCGCCCTGGGCCACCCGATAGGCGCCAGCGGCGCGAGGATTCTTACCACACTCCTGTATGCCATGAAGGAACGTCAGGTGCAGAAGGGCCTGGCCGCTCTTTGTATCGGAGGAGGTGAGGCCGTGACAGTGGTGGTAGAGGCGGTGTAGTATAAGACTATGGAATTCTGTATTATGATTGGTAGTTGTATAGAATTTGGTTTTGTCCGCATTTATTATGGAGATACGTGATGGAGATTAAGCGCGTAGGTGTAGTGGGCAGCGGGCAGATGGGCCAGGGCATCGCTCAGGTGGTAGCTACGGCCGGGATGGAGGTAATTCTTACCGACCTGAGCGAGAAGCTTCTTAAAAGGGCCATGGAGCACACCTCGTGGGGTATCCACAAGCTCATCGAAAAGGGCGTCCTGAAACCTGAACAGCAGGATGAGATATTGGACAGGATAACGGGTACCGTCAACCTGAAGGATATGCGCGGCGCGGACGTCATCATCGAGGCGGTCAGTGAGAACGAGTCGTTGAAGCTGGAGCTGTTCGCTATGCTCGACCCGATGTGCCCGCCGGAGACCATCTTTGCCTCAAACACGTCATCAATACCTATTGCGAGGCTGGCGGAGGCCACCATGAGACAGGAACAGTTTGTGGGAATACACTTCATGAACCCCGCGCCTGTGATGGAACTGGTGGAGATAATTCCGGGCCCCAAGACCTCGAAAGAGACCCTTGCCGTTGCAAGGTCGTTGTGTGAGCGGCTGGGTAAGACCGCAATAGAGGTGAAGGACTCCCCCGGCTTTGTAGTCAACAGGATACTGGGGCCGATGATAAACGAGGCCGTCTATCTCCTGCAAGAGGGGGTCGCCAGTAAGGAAGACATCGATAAGGCCATGAAACTGGGCACAAAACACCCCATCGGCCCCCTGGCCCTGGCGGACTTTGTGGGCCTGGACACCTGCCTGGCCATAATGGAGATCCTTCACGAGCAGATGAAAGACTTCAAGTATAAGCCCTGCCCGCTCCTGAAGGAATACGTGGGGGCCGGGAAGCTGGGCGTGAAATCGGGGGAAGGGTTTTATAAATATAAATGAGGCTTGGTGAATTCACCATACATAGCTGCTCCGACGGTCTCTTTCGCCTCGACGGCGGCGCTATGTTCGGGATTGTGCCCCGTGTGCTGTGGGAGAGGACAGACCCGCCGGACGACAAAAACAGGATTCTCCTCGCCCTTCGCTCTTTACTCATTCAGACGGGAGAGGTCAACATCCTGGTAGACACCGGTATCGGGAGCAAGGGTGACCAGAAATTGCGTGACATCTATATGATTGACAGGAACCCGCCGCTTGAGGGCGCGCTTGCTGCACACGGCCTTACACCGGGAGACATTGATATTGTTATAAACACCCACCTCCATCTGGACCACGCCGGGGGCAACACCTGTACCGGGGACGGCGGCGGCATCGTCCCGGCCTTCCCCGGCGCGAAATACGTTATCCAAAAGGGCGAGTGGGAAGATGCCGCAAACCCGGACGAGAGGAGCAGGGGGTCTTACATAGCCGAAGACTTCCTGCCGCTTGAGGGTTTTAAGGGGGCGATAGAGTTTATAGACGGAATGGAGGTTGAGGTCGTTACCGGCGTATCCGTCATGGTAACGGGCGGGCACACGCCCTTTCACCAGTGTGTAAAGGTGGAGTCCGGGGGAGAAGCGGCACTCTTTCTGGCCGACTTGGTACCCACTGCCAGTCATCTGCCCCTGCCTTACATGATGGCCTATGACCTTGTCCCGCGTGATACACTCAGGGCGAAAAAGCACCTCCTCAAGCGGGCCGTAGAGGAAGAGTGGCTGGTCGTGTTCCAGCACGACCCAAGGGTAGAGGCCGGGTATCTGCGGATGGAGGGCGAGAGGCCGGTGTTGCGGGAGGAGGTCAAGCTCTGATGGGGAATCAACTTGTAGATTGTGTGGTAAAAGACGGTGTAGCCATAGTGACGTTTAACAACCCTCCGGTAAACGCCCTTTCCTCGCGGGTGATGAACGAACTGGATAAGACGTTGAGTGAACTGGACGACGTCAGGGTCATCGTCATTACAGGTGGAGGGAAGCTGTTCAGCGTGGGTGTCGATATAAAGGAGCTGGCCGGGATCTCGTCCGGCGAAGAGGCGAGGCGTTTTAGCGAGGGCTGCCATCGGGTGTTTGGCAGGCTTGAGAGTTCTAAGCGTCCGGTCATTGCCGCCGTTAACGGCCACTGTCTGGGCGGTGGTCTGGAACTTGCCCTTTGCTGCCACATAAGGATAGCGTCCGAGAACGCGCATCTGGGGCTGCCGGAGATAAACCTGGGCATCTTCCCCGGCGCCGGCGGCACACAGCGCCTTCCCAGGGTGGTGGGCAGTGCCAAGGCATTTGAGATGATACTGACGGGTGAACCCCTGAACGCCGATGATGCCTTCGCCTGCGGGCTTGTAAGCCGTGTGACCAGGCTGGAGTCGCTTATGGACGAGGCCCTCTTTCTTGCAAAAAGGATTGCCGCTAAACCGGGCCGTGCCGTTTCCCTTGTAGTCGAGGCCGTGGAGAGTGGGTGCAACATGCCCCTTGAACTGGCGCTTGAACTGGAATCAAAACTCTTTGGCGACGTCTTTACGACCGGGGACAGTAAAGAAGGGCTTAAGGCCTTCCTGGAAAAGCGCCCCCCCAAGTTTAAGCATAGATAGACGGGAAGGGTAAATAAAAACTTTACGTAAAGAGCTATGCCCCTACGTTTGGATTTGCCTCACACCCGCATAACGACATCAATTTTGCGGGGTTTTTCAGAGATTACAAATAACTCAGGGACCGGCTGTTAATGAACATAATTGCCTGCGCAAGGCAAGTGCCTGCACTTGAATCCACTATCAAACCACAGTCCTCTCCCCCGTTTATTGACAGTTCCGGCCTGACGTATATGACCAACCCGTTCGATGAGTTCGCGGTTGAGGAGGGTATACGGATAAAGGAGAGGCTGGGAGGGGGTGAATTGACCGTGGTGGCGGTGGGGCCTGAGGATGCTGACCAGATGCTGCTAAACGCGCTCGCAATGGGCGCGGACAGGGCCGTGCATGTAAACGTTAAAGAAGAAATTACGCACCGGCTGGACTCTTTTACGGTCGCGTCCCTGCTCAGGGATGCGATTAGTGAGAAAGGGAAGGGGTTTGATATCATCTTGTGCGGGAAGGAGGCCGTTGACGACCGGCAGGGCGCGGTGGGGATAGAACTGGCCGAGCTTCTGGGGCTGCCCCACGTGGCGGCGGTGACCGGGCTGGACATAGATTTGGAGACAAAAAGGGCCACAGCCCGCAGGCAGATTGAAGCGGCGTGGGAGATTGTCGAGTGTCAACTGCCCGCGGTGATTACCTGTCACAAGGGCCTGAACGACCCGCGCTACCCGCCGCTGCCGGGAATTATGAAGGCGCGCGCGAAACCGCATGAAGACATAACAGACCCGAAAATGCCGGCGGCGAAACTATTACTCACAAGACTTGAAAATCTGCCCCGGAGACAGGCAGGCAGGAAGCTGGAGGGGAACGTCCCGCAGGTGACCGGGGAGCTCCTGCGCCTGCTGCACGACGAGGCCAGGGTGATTTAGTTCTTACGGTGAATTGGTGTGCAGGGACGGGTTTTTGAATCGTGCCTGAGGCAGACCCCCCATTTGTGGGGCGGGCCTGTCCGTGGGCGGACAGACCTAAAGGTCTGTCCCTACGAGAACCGTAGAACTTCATAAATAGGTTTAATAGCTTGCGTCTCGAGGTACGCAATATTGCTTAATGTCATTGCGAGGGACGAAGGCCCGAAGCAATCTCGGAGGTTTTTTGGGTAATTGTCTAATGGGAAGCAAGCAATATTACGTCTACATAATGACCAACAAAAGAAATACTGTTCTTTATACCAGGGTAACGAACAACCTGAAAAAGCGGACTTATGTGCATAAAAACAAGTTGGTTAACGGCTTCACCAAAAAGTACAACGTGGGTAAATTGGCGTACTGTGAGGTCTTTGATAGTGTGGAAACTGCAATACGCAGGGAGAAACAAATCAAAAGCGGCTCAAGACAAAAGAAGGTGGCTTTAATAAACAGGGTTAACGGAGAATGGAGGGATTTGTACGAGGAAATATGAGATTGCTTCGCTTCGCTCGCAATGACGGTTTGAGGTTAAGGTGATTTACTGTGTGGGTGAGATATTGTATACGGGGGCCTCTTTTGTTTATTAGCTTTGCAACTAAAACCAGTCTGCATCCAGAGGCACACTATGTTATTTTGTGTCATTGCGAGTCCACCTCAGGTAGACGAAGCAATCTCATGGATGCCTGTTAGAAGGTTTGGAAGATAAAAATATGCCACAAGAAATCCTGGTCATAACAGAGCAGAGGGGCGGAGAGTTTAAGAACGTAAACCTTGAGGTCATCGGGGAGGCGCAACGCCTCTCAGATGCCTGCGGGCTGGGTTTCAGCGTCTTTTTGTTGGGCCATAAGATTGATGAGCTAACCGGGCCCCTGCTCAATTATGGTGCCGGTGAACTTCTGGTGGCGGATTCTGAGATTTTGAAGGAGTACAATAACCAGGTCTATACGCACGTCCTGGCGGGTGAAATCTCCGGGCGTGAGAAAAAACCCGCGGCCATCCTCCTTCCCGCCACCGCAACCGGCAAAGACCTGGGCCCCCGGCTGGCGGCCCGGCTTGGAGGCGCCTATATCGCCGACTGTATCGCGCTCGATATAGACGGCGATTATTTGTTGGAGGCAAGGCGTCTTGTGTATGGTGGCAGTGTCATCGCCACAGTGAAGAGTGTCTGTCCCGAATCACAGGTCGCCACGCTCAGGCCAAATACCTTCGACAGGGCGGAGATTATTACTGATAAAGAAACCGCCGTTACCGGGATAAAGGCCGGACCACCGCCCAACCTGCGGACGGTCCTTAAAGAGGTTGTGTACGAGAAAGAACGCGGCATGGACATCGCCGAGGCCAGGGTGGTCATCTCAGGCGGCAGGGGCATGAAGGGGCCTGAGAACTACGGTATACTCGAGGAGCTGGCGGGCCTTCTAGGCGGAGCGGTGGGCGCCTCAAGGGCCGCGGTGGATGCGGGCTGGAGACCCGCGGACACACAGGTGGGCCTTACAGGTAAGACGATTGCCCCTGAGCTATACATAGCCTGCGGCATCTCCGGCTCCCCGCAGCACCTGGCGGGGATGATGTCGTCCAGGTGTATAGTCGCCGTAAACAAAGACCCCGACGCGCCCATCTTCAAGGTGGCCGATTACGGCGTAGTAGCGGACCTGTTTGATGTAATTCCCCTGATGATAGAGGGGCTAAAGAAGAAGAATAATAAGGAGTAATTGGCCTTAAATAACTCTTTTACGGAGCGAGCTTCCATGTTAAGAAAACTACACAGAATAGTGGCGATAGTCTTTACCCCGTTCCTGCTGATTACTCCCATAACCGGCATTATACTGCTCTTCAGAAAGACCGGACTTTACGGCGATGAGACAAAAAACCTGTTGCAGGGTATGCACAACTGAGAGATTGCCGCAAACTATGTAGGGATAATACTGGCGCTGGGGCTTATTTTTATAGTCGCGACCGGCCTGGTCATGTTTATCCAGTATTGTTCAAGACGGGACAGGATATTTTAGATACAGGTTGTCTTCTGCAAGTGGCTGATGTGCGGCAATGCTGTTCATGACAAGGGTGTATATATTTTCCTAACTACCAGACAGCAGCTCTATTATGTCTACCACCTTCACGTCCTCTCTGTCTCTTGTCTTAAGGCCGTTTGACAGCATGGTCAGGCAGTAGGGACAGGCGGTGGCTATGATATCGGCCCCGGTCTCAAGCGCCTGGTCGGTGCGCATCTCGTTAAGATTCTTGCCAATCTTCTGTTCCATCCACATATGCCCGCCGCCGCCCCCGCAGCAGAAACTCCTGCACCTCGTGAGTTCCATCTCCTTAAAATGTCCCGTGTCGACGAGATGGCTGATTATCTCTCTCGGCTCATCGTAAATAATATTGTGCCGGCCGAGATAGCAGGGATCGTGGTACGTGACGGTCTTGCCCGCGAGGCCAGCCTCGGTTTTTTTGGTGAGCAGGTGTTTAGTCTGAGCAAGGTTTTTAGCGATGAATTCGGTGTGGTGCAGCACATTAAAATCCCCGCCGAACTGGGGGTATTCGTTCTTAAGGGTGTTGAAACAGTGGGGGCAGCAGGTGACTATGTCTTTTACGTTGTATTTCTCAAGGAGTTCAATGTTTTGTCTTGCGAACTGCTGGAAATCCATCTCGTCGCCGAACCTCCTGAGCGGGTCGCCGCAGCATATTTCTTCCGCGCCCAGGATGCCAAAGTCTACCTTCATCTCTTTTAAAACCCTGGCAAAAGCCTGTGTCGTCCGGCTGTTCCTGTCGTCAAACGCACCCGCGCACCCTACCCAGAATAATAATGGGGTCTCTGTCCCGCCGCCCTCCGAGAGCCGTTTTATCCCAGAAAGCCCCTCCGTCCAGTCCTCTCTCCGAGCGTTATCGAGACCGTACGGGTTTTTCCGGGTGCATATCTTCTTGATAGTCCCTGTAACCTCGGCGGGGTATTTACCCTCCATTAGTCCGGGTCCCCTGCGCAGGTCTATTATCTTTTGCAGGTGTTCTATGTTTACCGGGCAGTGCCGCACGCAGGCACGGCACGTCGTGCACGCCCATATCTCCGCGTCGCTTATCTTCCCGCCGGGGAGCCGCCCGGCCATGTCCTCTTCCATCTGCGACCTGATGTCCAGGATGATTTTCTGGGGTTTCAGGGGTTTCTCCGCCAGTGTGGCCGGGCACTGGGCATCGCACCTGCCGCATCTCATACAGGCGTCCACGTCCAGTAGCTGTTTCCATGTAAAATCCTCCGGGCTCAGCACGCCGAAGACCTGCGTTTCCGTTTCTACGTCCCCGGCGGCCTCCGTCTCAATATCCGGCAGGTCAAGCGGTTTGAGGGCGCCTTCCGGCTGAGCTGAACGTAGGAATATGTTCAGCGGCGCCGTGAATATATGCAGGAGTTTTGAGTACGGTATGTAGGCGAGAAAGACCATCGCAAGCGTCATATGGAGCCACCAGAGGGCGGTGTGTATCGCAAGCAGTTTGTCCGTCGTAATCGTGCCGGCGGGGCCGTCGCCCCCTGAGAAGACGGCAATAATGAGGAGTGAATAGGCGTACCCCACCGGGGAGTATATGGCCCACACGGGTTGAGTGGCGGCTATCCTTGCCCCTTCGACCAGGAAACCTGTGATAAGTATAACCAGCAGCAGGCCCAGGACGATGGCGTCGTCCCGCCGGTTTTCCAGAAACTCTTCCTCGGACAGATAGTGTCTGTAGGCGGCAAGCAGTACGCCGACGAGAAATAATGCCCCGAAGACGTCCAGGGTGAAGGAGTAGCAGAGATAGAAATTGCCGTAGAGTATCTTCCATCCCAGATGCAGTTGCAGGGCGATAAGACACGTGCCGATAAACAGCACGGTGAAGCCGAAGAACATAAGGGCGTGGGTCACGCCGGGAAAGGTCTCACGGAGTATTTTGCGGTGTCTGAAGATCGTCCATAAAGTGGACGTCAGGCGGCTGGAGAGCTGGCCGAACGGGTCTTCTTTCCGGCCCGCGGACCACAGCCTGACGCGCCGGTACATGCCGTATAAGAAGATGACGAGTGCGAGGGCAAAGACCGCATAGAGCAGCGTGTGATGCCCGACATTCCAGTAAATCTCTCTCGTGGGGGTCATGAAAAGATATTATAGCCTCAAAGGCGTTTAACGGACATTCTTAATTGCTCGTGTTGTAGTGTGACCTCTAGAAAAGGCCCTGCATTTTAAAACCTACCCGGGAGAAAAATATAAAAGCGTCTATTCCTGTAATCTTTCCTTTACACTGAAAATCCTTGCCCCGGGACATACGTAATATACGTAATTTCAGCTTGATAAAATACGCTAAAGACGTAACACTTCTATTGTTATCAATGGTGAGATGGTGGCATGGACAATGTGTTTCTGAAGTTTGAAGATAATCCGGAGGCGGAACGGGGGGAGAGGTGTTGAAGGGACTATCGCCATTCCAGGGCTACTGATTGCAGCTACAAATCCTGTAGCTAAATCTACAGAATTTGTAGTATGCATGGTGTCCCGGTTTAAAGCAGGTCGTTCTACCGGTGGCAGGGCGTTACAAGTAAGTAATGATGCGCCAGTATGATACGGTTGCCGATGTGGCGTCATAAATGCGCTTTTAGCGTATTTGTATCCACGATATCATTTGGTACGTTTTTTGCAAGGGTGTACTTTGTGAGATGTACGTCATTCATGATGCCGTTGCTGTATTTCGGAGAAGGGAGAAAACAACAATGACGTTCAACCTAAAGTACGTGTGGGTGATGGTTGTATCGTTTCTTTTTGCCGTTTCAGCTTTTGCAGCGGATTACCAGGGAAGTTTAACCTCACCGGATTCTAGTCCTGACGTCGAGGTGACAGTAGCGACTCAGGGCGACCGGTGGTGGAGTAACGTAGAAATTAATCTAAAGAATGCCGCGGTATATCCGCTGGATTTTACAGACGGCACGATAGAATTTGATACACCTGCCCATGTGGGCAGCGTTTGGGGCGATTTCCAGCCCCTGTCGTACCCGTCTAACATAGCGGTAAATTCGGCACAAGGCGGCGGCGACTTTCATAATGTTGTGGTGTTGACTTTTCCCAGCGGTTCCTGGGTGAATACAACGCTACCGGCCGGCGGTAGCATTACCATAAAGTTTGGCCTTTCAGCCGGAGTTAGTCCTTCGGATCTCAAGAATGTCAAAGTGTTCTTAGGTAATGTGCTACCACCAGGGGGAAGTGACGGCATGATTAACCTGGTTGCGCCCGGTATGCCCGCAGGCGATGTCAGCGGTAAGCGTCCAAACGTAGACATCAAAGGTCCTAACGGTTATGAGACATCCGTTAGTTTGAATTGGCAGGAAAGAAGGACGGTGGACAATTTAGTTTATGGTGATTATACAGTCTATGTTAATGACGTGGGCGTCTATCAAGCTCAACCGGCAGAGCAGCGCATCTCGCTCAGTACATCTCAGAAGACGGCGGATGTCACCTGGCAATATGTAAGGCCTATACCGGCTGAAGTATCCATTGTGATGCCAGAGGCACCTTTATCGGGGTTAACGGCACGAGATATTTATTTACAAAACGTGACTACCGAAGCTCAGAGGAACGTTCAGGCCGGGTGGGGGGAGACAACGGGAGTTAGTGACCTGACATCGGGCGATGGCTACAAGGTGTGGACACAGTCCTTCAGTGCGAACGGTATCGAGTACACTCCGAATTACACGGAAAAGAATCCACTTGAATTTTTGGCCTCATCAAATAACCCCGCTACCGCCACGCTTAGCTATGACGAGGAGGCGATATACTCCGACGTTGCGGTTAACGTAGAGGTAACCGGGTTGCCGGATAGCTCAGCGGCGGTCACGGTCACGTTAACGGGGACTGACGGCACCGTTTACACTCATCAAGTCTCGTCAGGTGCCCACGCCTTTGATTACGTGGCGGTGGGCCAATACAATGTGGCAGCCAGTGATTATGAATCTGGTGGTGAGGTATACCGTGCGTCGATTACGAATCCTTATAACATCAGCGAGAGTATTACCATTCCCATTCAATACAAAAGCGGCGAGGGCTCTGGAAACGGAAACTTCTATGCGCCTTATGTTGATCTGACGTTAAACGTTCGCTGGGATCCGGCAACAGGCGGGATGGCCCCGGTTGATCTTGCAGGGCTTATGACGGAGTCTGGTGTAAAACATTTAGTTCTTGCCTTTGTGGTTGCGTCAACTGATGGGTCACATGAACCGGCCTGGGGTGGTTATGCAGAGTACGCCGTGGCCCAGGGATTCGGCAGGGAAACGATCCAGGACGTAAGAGTGCAAGGCGGGGACGTGATTATTTCATTTGGCGGCTTTCTTGGGACGTATTTGTCTCAGGCGTGTACGAACGTGCCGGAATTAGTAAATGCCTACAAAAAAGTCATCAACATGTACAATGCGCAGCATATCGATTTTGACGTTGAAGGTACGCAGGTCGCCGACGTGGTGGCAATGCAAAGGATGGTTGATGCGCTCGTCTTGATACAAGGGGAGTATCCGAATCTGAAAATCGGTTTTACCTTACAGGTTGCGCCAAAGGACGGGTTAAATCCGGCCGGTGCGGCAGTACTGAGAGACGCCGTTAATAAGGGCCTGCGATTTGGCCTGGTGAATTTAATGACCATGGATTATGGTGGATGGAACACCGATTATCAGCCGGATAAAATGGCGCAGCATGCCATGGACTCGGCGCAAAAGACGTTTGAATACTTAGGGACGCTGTATCCCAACAAGGCTGATGGTGAAATCTGGTCGTTAATAGGACTTACACCAATGATTGGTGTGAATGATGTTTGGTACTATAGTAACGTGCCGTCACCAGCACCTGAACGATTTACACTAAACGACACGGACACGATTGTTGAGTGGTCTAAGGACAAAGGAATTAAATTTTTGTCAGGCTGGTCATTAAACCGTGACCACCCGTGTGACAGTACATGGGCGAATAACCACTGTACCGGTGCCGTTGACGGCCAGAGAATGCAACAGTATGATTACGAGTTTGCAAGGCATTTTGTTGGGTTTTGAGAGATGAAGTGTAGGTTAAGCGACCAATAAATATATGCTGGTAATTGGTCGTTGGACTCTCACAAAAAAGACACTTCCGCTGAGGTCTCAAGGCTTAGTCAGCGCATGCCTTTTTCCACCTCTCGAAGTGTCTCCTCAAATATGGCCAGCGCCTTATCGGCATCCTTCTTTGTGATGGTCAGCGGGGGAGAGAAGCGGATTGAGTTGCGCCCGCAGTCCAGGAGCAGGAGACCTTTCCGGAAGGCCCCTTCAACGACCTTGTTCCTTTCTTCTATCGCCCGTTTTTTTGTATTTTTGTCGGTGACCATCTCGACGGCGATCATAAGCCCCTTGCCCCTCACGTCGCCGATAAGACGGCTGGTGGCGCTTATCACGTGCAACGCTTTTATGATATAGTCGCCCATCTGTGCCGCGTTTTTTATCAGGCCGCCTTTAAGGAGGTCTATTGTGGCGAGCGCCGCGCTGCAGCTTACCGGATTGCCGCCAAAAGTGCTCGCGTGGGCGCCCGGCGGCCAGTCCATTATCTTGCCGCCCGCCACAGTCGCCCCGAGCGGCATGCCGGAGGCGATACCCTTGGCCAGGCATATTACGTCCGGCGTCACGCCGAAATGTTCGATGGCCAGCATCTTGCCCGTCCGCCCCATCCCCGACTGGACCTCGTCGGCCACGAACAGTATACCGTACTTCTTGCAGAGCTTCTTGAGTTCCTGGTGGAACTCCTTCGGCGGCACGATGTAACCGCCCTCGCCCTGTATGGGTTCGACGAATACGGCCGCCACCTCCTCCGGGTGCACGTGGGTTGCGAAGAATTCCTCTTCAATCCATTTGACGCAGGCAATCTTGCAGCCGGGATAGGTCAGTCCGTAGGCACAGCGGTAGCACTCGGCATAGGGCACGTGTACCACCCCCGGCATAAGCGGCGCGAAACCCTTGCGCAGGACGGGCTTACTGTTGGTGAGCGAGAGCGCGCCCATGGTCCTGCCGTGGAAGGCGTTTAAGAAGGCGAGAAGATAAGGACGTCGGGTGTGGTGGCGCGTGAGCTTTATGGCGGCCTCGATTGATTCCGCGCCCGAGTTGCTGAAAAACACCTTCTTGGGAGACGGCCCCGGACAGACGGCGTCAAGCCTCTCGGCAAGCGCTATTTGCGGGGGGTTGTAAAAGTCCGCCCCGGACATGTGGAGCAGTTCCTTTGACTGCCGGGTAATGGCCTTTACTACCTCCGGGTGGCAGTGTCCGGTGCTGGTAACGGCTATCCCGGCGGTAAAGTCCAGGTATCTGTTGCCGTCTACGTCCTCAACCATGGCACCGCTTGCCCCTTTTACCATCAGGGGGTAGACCTTGCCGGATGAGGGCGAGACGTATTTCCGGTCCTTCCTTAACAGCTCTCTCGCCTTTGGCCCCGGCGGCGGTACTTTTATAAATGGATATTCTTTAGGCATGTGCCTCTACCATATATTTTGTAGTTGCTTGATTTGTCAAGCCCACGTACACAAGCCCCATAAATAGGGCAGCTACAGAATGCGGCAAACTGCGTCGGGTCGCACTATGCAATATCACTCTTTGGCCTTAAACAACAGCCAGTTCTTCTCGCCGGGTATCTTACCGCCGTGAATCTTTATGAGGAAGTAGGTGCCGCGGAGCCTTTTGCCGTTGAGCGTGAACTTTAGCTCCGTGTCTCTCTTTTCCTCCAGAAGCCCCAGGGCTCCCGCGTCCCATATCTCAACGGTGCCGGCCCCGTAGTTCCCCACGGGGATCTCGCCCTCAAAATCTATGTAATCTATGGGATGGTCTTCTGTCTGGACGGCCAGGCGTTTTACGCCGGGTTCTTGCGGCGGGCCTTTGGGGACTGCCCAGCTCCTGAGGACTCCTCCTATCTCAAGTCTCAGGTCCCAGTGCAGCCGCCTCGCGTGGTGCTCGTGTACGACGAATCTCTTTTTGCCGGTTTTTAGATGCCCGCCATCAGGTTCCGGAGACTTTGAGAAATCCCGTCGTTTCCCGTACTCCTTTAAGTCCCCCTCGCCGCCCTTGCCACCCTTCACCGGACCTGGCTCACTCCATGGCCTCAATCATCCAGGGAATTTCCTCATCGCCGAACCTGATGGACGCATCCTCGACAAGCGTCTCATACTCGCCGCGGAAAAAGTCCTCATGTTTCTTCTCCATCTTGGCCAGCTTCTCAAAGACCTTTTTGGAATCCGGGTCGGCGGTCTTTTCTTCCGCCTTCCTGTAGAACTGGTAGGCCCTTTCCTCTGCCTCGTATATGATCTTTACAACGTCTTGAAGGGCGGCGTCTTTGGGAGGTTCTTTCACCATCCTCTTTACGCGCTTCTTGTTCAACTCCGATATGTCAGGCTCGTGCCCTACCAGATGCTTGTACCAGTTGGTCAAGATCTTCCGGTGCTCCTCTTCGGTATCGGCCATGACGCTGAGCTTCAGGCATGCGCCCTTATCGGGCAACTGTGACGCGATGGAACGGTAGAGATCCCTGGCCTTTATCTCTTGAATGATGGCCGACTCGATTATGTCCAGGACCTCTTTAGTGGGTTTCATATAAGGCCTCTTTTCGGACGTTGGGCATATGTCTGAAGTAACAGGACATATTTCTTCCTATACATGACCGGGGGGGGCGCGCTAATCTCCCAGAAGCGCCTCCAGGTCGGCGACGTGCTCCTCCTCGTCGGCCAGGAAACCTTCCAATATGTTCCGGCTTGTGGGGTCGCCTTCCGCGTCAACCACCTTTATCCATTCCCTGTAACTCACGACGGCATCCTGCTCGGCCTTCAGATTCACTTTTATCATATCCACACCCTTTTTCGGCACATCAGGGGGATTGGGTTTTGTGGTGGGCATACCGCCCAGGGCGGCTATCCTCTCGCCCAGTTTGTAGGCGTGGTCCATCTCCGTAAAGCTCAGCTTCTTGAGAAGCTCTTTGACGCACTCGGCGTTGGAGCCCTTGTACAGGTAATGGTGCTGCATATACTGTACGAGCGCTGTCATCTCTTCGGTAAGGGCCTTATTCAATATATCTATAATCTTCTTATTGTCCATCTATTCTGCTCCCCTCTTGAATTATCTTTCGGTTTTTTAGCCCGTGGCACGACCCAAGTATCTACAAAAGATTTAATAAACGCCGCTCTGAAGACAAGACCTAAGTGTCGGCTATGCGACGACCTTACGATGGGAAAATTATATCCCCACGCGCATATTATTACAAGCTGTTTCGTTCAGCTGGCCCGTTGTTACTCAAACAGGTATCCCTTGATAAGAGACGGGATGGTCGGGCTGATCTGGAAACGAACGGCCCACTCCTCCCCGAAACTGTCCGGTCTGACAGGCGTGTAATAACCACTCAGCCAAAGCTTTACGGGGGTCTCACCGACCTTTATCATCTTTGCGACGTTAAGGCCAACGGGAAAGGTCACCTTATCGTCATCGTCAACAGTCCAGTCAATGAGTACATCTGGATTACCCAGGCCGACCTGCCACTCTCCGGGTAAGAAAAGCTGAACGAAATACTGTAAGTCTGTCAAGCTGACGTGCTCATCGGCCCATCCGGCGTAGGACCACTGCTGTTGCGCAAGAAGGCCGATGAACCCCCTGTCTCCGATGTAGCCAAGGAAGCCGGCGGGACCTGCCGACCACTTTCCAGCTCCCAGACGTTTGTCGCTGGCCGTCGGAAGGGTGAGTATAGGTCCAAACCCCCAGAGAAAACTACGTGCCGCAGAAGGA
This sequence comes from Candidatus Bathyanammoxibius amoris, assembly GCA_024451685.1. Classification (NCBI taxonomy): domain Bacteria; kingdom Pseudomonadati; phylum Planctomycetota; class Candidatus Brocadiia; order Candidatus Brocadiales; family Candidatus Bathyanammoxibiaceae; genus Candidatus Bathyanammoxibius; species Candidatus Bathyanammoxibius amoris. The sequence goes on from JAMXCW010000009.1 coordinate 45,524, forward strand.
GCGAGGAGAGACAAAATGACCGTATCACCCATCCCACCCACATGGTCGAAATCCAATTTCGTGGTGCCGTCCTCGTCTAAGAAGCCCGATGGGGCCGCCTCTCCGAGTACAAAAGAGGCGGTTGGACGATTGATCAGGTTCCACTCCTTTGTTAACTTGAGGGGGAGCACGGGCTGGAATACCATTATGTCTGCGTCCTTGGTACCGTCTGCCAGTTTTCCTTCGCTCCAGATGTGGTTGTACTGCACCGTAAGGTACCACAGGTCTGAGACGGGATTGTTCATTTCTTTGTTAATTTCGGTCAGAGACTTATTTTGCTGTGTTGCTGCGGGGGAGCCGGCGTCAGCGGACGCCTCACTCTTGCCCGGCGGCTTAGTCGGGGCCGAAGCCGGTCCCGCGGGCTCTTCAGCTGAGACGGCTGAAATAATCGACGTAACTACGGCAACACAGAGAACAGTGATAAAAAACGGTGCTTTATTCATCTCACTTTATCCCTCCCAAGGGGAGCTTGCCCGTTTAGTCCAATTTCTTAATCGCGTCCGGGCCGCCTTCCGGGTACTTAATCAGGTCTGCCAATTCTTTCGCAGCCCCTTCAGGTGTTGGAGTGACGTTTACCCTGACCCATCCCTTTGGAAGCGCACCTTCAAGCACAATCTTATTTAAATCAGCCGTCACCCAGGACGTGGCCGGATTATATGAAACTATTTTGTTTTTCTCAACATCAATCACATTAAACATTGGCTGGAAGTAGTAGACCGAGTTGTTAAGGTCTACCAGGGTCTTCCAAACAGTCATCGAGGGGTTTGTCCCCCATGGGACCTGCATGGATTCAAGTATAGAAAGGGCCGTTCTAAGCGCGGCATTCATGCTGTCCGGCTCTGGTGAAAGCCTTGCTATCTGGTATGCGCGCGCGAACCGGCTTGGGGGTGACCAGTCTCCGGGGATGCCGCCGAAGCCCGTCCCGTTCATAGTGACGCCGTCGAACTTAGCTGCCGTACCTTCCGTAGTAACATAGTCGAACTGTTGGGCGTAGAGTACCTGCCAGTCGAAAGGAGGCGAATTGGTTATTACCGGGCCGGAATCGGGATAAATGTTCTGTTTCCCCTTGACCCACTCAACCACGGCCGAATCACCTTTTTTATCCCTCAAGACTATATGAAGGGGAGAAATTACGAATAAGCCGTCATGACCCGGCATGTACATCGGCATGGCATTTATTATAACCTGTACCTTTTTAAGCCTTTCCAGCGCATCCGAAACACTGCCGGCCGTGGCAAGCAGGTAGTTTGTTACCTCCATAATTCCTAGTGCGGGCCTGGGGTCTGCCGGGTCGTATCTGGGGTATTCGGTGAACTGAGGGAGATAAAAATAGCCCGTATACAGACCTTCGTCATTGACCCCGTCGAAAATCGCCGAGTTTCCCAGCCACGTCTGCCCCAGAAAGTTGTGCCCGGTAGTCCAGGTCAATGCCTTGATTTTCTGGCCTCCATGAAGTACGGTTAGGTCGGTGGTATTCTTGTCGCTCACCTTCCCCAGGCCAAAAATACCCCCCGAGCTAAGTGGAAAATCCATTGTGCGCGCCGTGGCCGTATAGCCGTTACCCGAAACCCCGACATTAGAACACCCCAGGGCGGGCCGGCCCCCGAAAAGCATGAAAATGCCCAGTAGAACCGACAGTGACATCAGATATCTTTCTGAGCTGCTGGAGATAATGTACATGTCCTCCTCCTTCCATGAAAAGAACCGCCTTTACCTGCTATAATAGTTTAAGATTGGAGTCGTGGGTTTTTCAGGGCCTTAAGTTACGCCCCTGATAGCGAAAAGGTCAAGGTAAATTTGCAACTTGACTTGAAGACGGGTAAGGGTAATAATGCCTGTATTGTCCGTGCTCTTTCTTCCTAAGGGCAGGGAGGGGAAAAGGTTGTGAAAAATAATAGTTCCCATCAAGGATCTCATCCTCCGGAGCAAAAGCCCCCCACAGCGGTAAGGTACAGGCTGATGTGGGTAATTCCCGCGACATTTGCACTTTTTACCATCGCATCGGGTTATTTTGCCTTGAGTTTCAGCAAATACTTCTTCCTCCCACCCAGGAGTCCCAGCTACGAGGGTGTCGGCACATTATGGATACTGTTAGGGATATTTTCCCTGGCGGGTCTCGCCGCAATCTCAGGTGCGATGATAGCCTACGCCATAACCGAACCCTTAAAGAAGCTGAGTAAAAGGGCCGAAATGCTTGCGCCCGGCAGGGACATCAAAGCCCCGGACGAGTTGTCGCTCCTGAGCAAGACAATAGAAGAGGTGTTCTCCTCGCTGGACCATTACATGGAGGAAGGCAAATTGATGGAGGTGCTTTCCCAGGGAGCGGTAACACTCGACGGGGAAGGCAGGGTCACACATATAAACAGGGTAGCGGAAAGGGCGCTGGACACGAGTTTTGAAGAGGCCGAGGGCGCTCATTTCCGCGATATATTCCTGGAAACCCCTGAAAACACGATATTCTTAAACCTCATAGATAACGCCGTAAAAGACAACAGCACCCAGATTTTTGAAGACATGGAGGTCAACAAGAAAAAGGGTTCTGTAAAACTAAACGGCAGGATAACCCCGAAAGCCGACGATACCGGCAGGCCCGCAGGGCTTGTCATTACCTTCCAGGACCCGACCGAGGCAGAACACATACGGGACTGGATAAGGCAGGCGGACCAGATGGCAGGACTTGGCACAATGGCCGCGGGCTTTGCCCACGAGATAAGAAACCCACTGGCATCTATCCGTGGGCTGATGGAGCTTATCAGGGAGGATTTAGATGAGACAGACCCCAAGAGGAGATACGCGGACACCATTATCGGCGAGGTGGACCGCGCGAACAAGCTTGTAGAAGAGGTGCTGGACTTCGCCCAGACGGAGTCTGCCGCGCCCGAACCAGTGGACGTAAACAGCCTCCTCCGACAGGCAATAAGTGTGAGCAAATACCATATACCGGAAAAAGAGGTCACCGTGTCAGAAGACCTGGAGAAAGGACTGCCACTCGTCCTCGCCCGGCCGGAGAAACTAACCCAGGCCTTTGGAAACCTCCTTGTTAACGCGATAGCAGCGACACCTGAGGGCGGAAGTGTCCGCGTAAGCAGCACCCTGGAGGATGGCACCCCGGGTTTTAACGAGGGGGCTGTGCAGCCAAAAAGGCTCATAGTCCGCTTTTCCAATACCGGTTCATTCATACCACCGGAAGATATAGAAAGGGTATTCCTGCCGTTTTTTACCACCAAGTCCGACGGCACGGGCCTCGGGCTGCCTATAACCCACCGTATCGTATCCGCCCATGGGGGGAAGATACGGGTGGAAAGCGGCAGAGACAAGGGCACAACCTTTGAAGTCGAGTTACCAACTTTCGCATAGGTTTTTAAGACATGACAGACAAGATACTTATAGTTGATGACGAACAGTCAATACTGTTCTTTATGAAAGAGGCCTTGACCAAGAAGGGCTATCAGGTCGACTCCGCCACCAGCGCCGAGACGGGCATCTCGAAGGTAAAACAGGACGCGTTCAGCCTCATTGTGCTTGACGTACGGCTGCCGGGTATGAGCGGTATAGATGCGATAAAGAAGTTTCGCGGGCTGGACCCCCACGTCCCCATAATTATTATGACCGCCTATGGAAACAGAGACCTGGCGATAAGGGCAGTCCGGGAGGGGGCGTATGACTTCTTTACCAAGCCGATCAAACTGGACGAATTCCTGATAGTCCTCAAGCGGGCCTTAGAAAAGAGACGGCTCGAACTGGAAATCTCCCGGCTGGAAGAAAGGATTGAGAAGAAGTACAAGTATGAGAACATCATAGGTTCCAGCGGCGTCATGCAAGAGGTCTTCACCATAGTGCACAAGGTCGCTGGAACCGACTCGTCCGTCATCATATACGGCGAGAGCGGTACGGGAAAGGAACTCATCGCCCAGGCCATCCACGCACAAAGCACAAGGCGTGAAGAGCCGTTCGTGAAACTTAACTGTGTGGCCATACCTGAGGGCCTGCTGGAGAGTGAACTCTTCGGGCATGAAAAGGGTTCTTTCACCGGTGCCGTTGCACAAAAGAAAGGAAAATTCGAGCTGGCCAACGGCGGCACCATATTCCTGGACGAAATCGGCGACATGACCCTTGCCACCCAGGCAAAGATACTGCGAGTGCTCCAGGAGAGGGAGTTTGAGAGGGTCGGGGGCACAAAGACCGTTCAGGTTGACGTGAGGATAATCGCCGCAACAAACAAGGACCTGCAAAAGGCCGTGGAGCAGAAACAATTTAGAGAAGACCTGTACTTTAGGCTAAACGTAGTGCCTATCTATCTCCCGCCACTGAGAGAAAGAAAAGAGGACATCCCCCTCCTGGTGGAACATTTCCTCAAAGGGGTCGGCGAAAGGGTAAAGAAACACATTAGCGGCGTTACCCCCGATGCCGTTGACATGCTTGCGGCCTATAACTGGCCGGGAAACGTGAGAGAATTAGAGAACTGCATTGAACGCTCGGCCGTGGTCTCCAACGGAGACTGGATTACCAAGGACTGTTTGCCGCTTTACATAGTTACCGGAGAAAAGGCCGAATCGTTAAGTAAAGGCTCAATAGAAGAAATACTGAGCTCTACAGAAAAGAGACTGATACTCGACGCACTGTCGCAGTCCGGTGGCGTTCAGGCAAAGGCCGCCAGGCGCCTGGGCATTACCGAAAGAAGCCTGTGGCACAGGATAAAAAAATACAATATAAAGATACCCGGACACGGCAAATGATAACCCCGGAGGTGTTTCCTGTAGTAAGCGGGCCGCTGTTATAGTATAATTTTGCGCATATAACCCTCAACCAGCTAACATGCTTTGCCACACGAGGCTTTCACGTTCGGGGTTTAGACGGCGTTTCCGACTTAAAAACACGTATGCCCCCGAAGAGCCACATTGAAGATGGGGCAATAGAGTGAGGGTTTTCATGGTGCCGTCCGGTTTGGAGGTTAGATAGAAGTGCTTCTTGGTGAAAAATTAATAAAGGAAGGCCTTGTAACGGAAGAACAGCTCGAGGTCGCCCTCAGAGAGCAGAAAAGTACCGGTGTGCTGCTTGGCGAGGTGCTTCACACCTTGGGGTTCGTAAGCCAGGAGGTTATTACAGAAATCCTTGCCCGGGACGCGGGGGTGGAATGCATAAAACTTAAAGAATATGAGTTCTCCGATGAGGCTATAGGGCTTGTACCGGAGGCCTTCGCCCGCAGGCATAAGCTTGTCCCGATGTCGGTAAATAACGGGACCCTCAAGGTTGCCATGGCAAACATTTTTGACGTCGCCGTTATAGACGAGCTGCAGGACCTGACTGAATATTACGTCGAGGTTGCGGCAAGCACAGAGAACGATATCACTGAGGCGATAAGCCGTTGCTACGGCACCGGGGGGACTGCGGCGGTAGAGGCCTCGGATATCCAGGTCGACGGCCAACCCATCGAGTCCCTTATAGAAGAGAACATAAGGCTGGCCGAGACGCAAATAGGCAGAGAGGGAGACGCGGCGGACCTTACCGTCGTTGCCCCGATTATAAATCTCATAGACCTGCTTATAACCTACGCGGCCAAACAGGATGCCACGGACCTGCACATAGAACCGGACGAAAAGATAATTAGAACCAGGTACAGGATAGACGGCATCCTGCATCAGGGCCCGTCCATTCCGAAGGAACTGCTGTCCCCGATCACGGTCAGAATAAAAATCATGTCCGGCATGAACATCTCGGAGGCCAGACTCCCCCAGGACGGCAGGATAAAATTCCAAATGGGTGACAAAGTCATGGACTTAAGGGTCTCCAGCTTTCCCACCACGTTTGGAGAGACCATGGCCATGAGATTGCTTGACAAAGAAAAGCTGGTGAGGGGGCTCGAGAGCCTGGGCTTTTCTGAAAGCAATCTGGCAATATTCAAAAAGGCCATAGACAGACCCCACGGTATCATCCTTTCCACGGGGCCTACCGGCTCAGGTAAGACCACCACTCTGTACTCCACCCTGACCTATCTCAACAGTCTGGAGAGAAAGATAATCACCGTGGAAGACCCTGTAGAATATGAGTTGCCCATAATACGTCAGTCGCAGGTTAACCCGAAGGCCGGGCTCACCTTTGCCGTCGGGCTCAGGTCAATATTGAGACAGGACCCTGACGTGATATTTGTCGGTGAGATAAGGGATGGTGAGACAGCGGAGATGGCCGTGAGGGCTGCCCTGACGGGCCACCTGGTCTTCAGCACCCTTCACACCAACGATGCGGTTGGCGCCATACCCAGATTAATGGACATGGGGGTTGAACCGTTCCTCCTGTCCTCCTCGCTGGTTGCCGTTATAGCGCAAAGACTCGTCAGGACCATCTGCAAGCGTTGCAAGGAAGAAATAACTGCGGACCCGTCACTGGTGGACCTCCTGGGAGACGAAGAAGTAACTCGCGGCATGAAATTCTATCACGGTAGGGGCTGTGCTTACTGCAGGGGCACGGGCTACCGGGGCAGGATCGCCGTTATTGAAATGCTCAGCGTAACTTCCACAATAAGCGATCTGATAATAAAACGTGCCGACGGCAACACCATCAAGGTGACAGCCGTAAAAGAGGGACTCAAGACCCTCAAGGAAGACGGTATCGAAAAGATTGCGCAGGGTATTACCACGATAGAGGAGGTCCTTAAGTTGTTCTAAAGCCCTATGCCACCTTACAACTACACTGCCATAGACGACTACGGGAAGACCGTAAAGGGGACGCTTGGAGCAGGAGACGAAGAAGAACTTGCGACGAAGCTGTCCGAAATGGGCTACTATCTCCTCACTGCCACCGAGTCCGGAAAAGGAAAAAAGAAGGCGGCGAGGGAGCGAAAGACCTCCAGGGGAGCAATCTACATAGGCAGGGTAAAGTCAAGCGAAGTAATAACCTTCACCCATCACCTTTCCACAGTACTCTCGGCAGGCATCCCCATCATCCAGGGTCTTGATGACCTGGTTGAACAAACACAGGACGCACGGTTCAAAAACATACTTGCAGAAGTGAGAGATGACGTGCAGGGGGGGAGCAGCCTCTCAAACGCCATGGCAAAACACCCGAAGGCCTTTCCCGAACTCTACATAAACCTCCTCAAGGCCGGTGAGGCCTCCGGTGAAGTAGACAGGGTCCTCACTGAAATAGCGTCGTTCCTGGAGTGGCAGGAAGATATGAAGGCCAACATTAAACAAATAACCATTTACCCCGCCATCGTTTTTGCTGCAATCGTCCTGCTGGTGGGATATCTTTTTGCCTTTGTCTTTCCAAAGTTCATCAAGATTCTTGAACAGTTAGACGTACCCCTGCCGCTTCCCACCGTTATAGTGATAGCCGTAAGCAGCTTTACACAGAGTTACTGGTACTTAATCCTTATAGGTATAGGAGGGGTGATAGGCACCATAAACATCATCGTACGGTTCCCATGGGGGAGATACGCCTTTGATAGATTTAAATTGAGTATACCCATTTTCGGGACATTGCTGCGCAAGATAGCCCTCTCGCGTTTTGCTCACTTCCTGGCCCTGCTTTATTCCGCCGGTGTAGACATCCTTCAGGCCCTGGCAGTGGTGGAGAAGGTCGTTGGAAACGAGGTCATAGCCAGGGTGATACGCAACGCGCGGGAGCAGGTAAAGGCGGGCCACCGGCTCTCTGAACCGCTGAGGGCAAGCAAGGAGTTCCCGCCCATGGTGGTAAGGATGGTAGAAATCGGCGAGATAAGCGGTCAGCTAGACAAGACCCTGCAAAAAGTAAGCGAATTCTACGACCGGGAGATTCCACAAACGGTCAAAAAGGTTTTTGCCGCCTTTGAGCCCATTATGATAGTGTTTTTGGCCGGGATAGTCCTCCTGGTGGCCATTTCTATGTATCTGCCCCTGTACAGCTCTCTGGGCAAGCTCGGACATTAAGGCGGTCTCGCACCCTCGATTTTATTCGGGAAGGTTTTATGGCAAAAAGCGTCCCTGTAATAGGAATGGAAGTAGTCCAGCGGCAGTCGACACTACAGATCAAGCTGGTGGAGATGACAAGCTCGGCGGAAAAGCTGGAAGTAACGGACTTTGTAATAGAGGAACTACAGGGGGGGTTAAAGCTTGTTGGTCCACGATTAAGTAAAATATTGCAGGAACGAGGGTTCAAAGCAAAGAGCATTAACGCCATCATACCGTATCCGTCCATCGATTATCACCAGGTCTCCTTACCGCCAATGTCCAAACGCGACACGCGGATGGCGGCAGACAGGGAGGCCAGAAAGGACCTGAAGTTTCCCGCCGATGAACTCGTTTTTGACTATGAAGTAGTGGGAGAATCTGAAGAGAAGGGCTTGCAAAAAATAGAGCTCGTTGTGGCCAGGGCACAGTCGAAGGACATGGCGGAGCTGTTTTCAATAGCCGGTGAATCCCGCCTGAAGCTGAGCTCTTTAACGGTAGTGCCTGCCGCGCTGCGTAACCTGTTCTGGATGAGGGGAGGGGCGGGAGACGAAACGGTGGCAATGGTCCATGACGGTGGCGAAAAGGGAACGATAGTAATCTTCTACCAGGGGAATCTACGGTTTCCCCGGGAGTTTCCACTAAGGCGCGGCTCGGAGGCCGACGTGTCCGCAGAACGTACCGGTCGCCTGGTGGCGGAACTAAAACGCTCTCTTCTGTTTGCAAAACAACAGGCAAGAGGACTTACGGTAGAAAAAATACTGCTTCTGGGCGAGAGGGCCCAACCCGACGCCCTTGCGAACGCGATATCCTCCGAGACCGGCATACAGACTGAAATATATGCCCCCCTGGATCTCGATCTCTCGCCCCTTGGCGACAGGGTCGGTGAGTTCAGGGAGTCACTCTCCACGCTGGCAATCCCGCTGGGGCTGGCATGGAACGGACACGAACACTCCACGCTGAACTTGATGTCGATGCAGTTGACCGAGCAAAGGAAATCCTCTCTGGCAAAGAAGATTTTAATTGCGGCCAGCATCCTGCTTATCATATTTCTTGCCGGAGACTACTTCCTGTTACGGCATAAGGTGAAGCCATATAAAGAAGAGCTTCAGGGATTGAACCGCGATATCGCCTCGCTCAGACCTCAGACTCGCGACATGCAGGAAATAGAAAAAGAGAGAGGGTTACTGGGAACCCGGCGTGTCTTTCTGGGCAAGATGCTGGGTCCCGTGTCACCCTGGAGTGAGATTCTAAGGACTATCAGTCTATGCGTATCTGACGAGATGCTCCTTGATTCAGTTGACATAAAAGAGGACGAAAAGGGCTGGAGACTTGAAATCCGTGGAGAGGTCGTCGGCTCAGACGCCGCCTTCGTGCAGAGGGTATTTAGGGAATTCTTTTCCAGGTTGCTGACAAATCCGTCTCTAAGCGATGGAGTGGTAGAATCTTTCACGATAGGTCCAACCGCTGTGGCAGGGGGTGCGAGAGGAACGCTAGCGAGTAAACTCGAATTTACGGTAGCCGCACAAATAATGTCTAAGGAGCCCAAAGGTGGCACTAAAGAATAGACTGGGGGGTCTGGGAAAGCTTTCCAGACACGTTCGGATATGGCTGCTGGGAATTCCCATCATTGTAGCCGCAGGTTTAATCTATTTCATGGTGGTAAAGCCGAAGGCCGGAGACATAGAAAACATGCGAAGGGACATAAGCCAGGTACAATCGATGGTCAGGGCAGAACGTCAACTACTGGCAACCTTTGCACCCCTCAGCAAAGAAGAACAGGGACTGATAAAGGTAACAAAAAGGAGTATCAACGCCTTTAAGGAAAAGCTGCTTACGAGAAATGAGATATACGCGAGGGTGACGCAGAAAGCCAGAAGCTGTAATATAACCGGTATATCAATCGACCCTAACTACGTACCCCCGCCGGAAAAAGAAGGAGAAGAAAAGAAAGAAAACGTCGCAACATATGCCGATATAGAGGCTGATATGTCTTTGGTAAAACTAATCTTTTATTCAAAGCTTAAAAATCTTGGCTGTTTCCTCACCGGTGTCGAGGAAAAAAAGATTATATTGTTAAAATCTCTCACCATAACCAGAAAGCTTCCCGAACCAACTATAGAGATCATCTTCAGGGTGTTTGCAAAGGAATAGAGAAATAAAGATAATACCGGTAGGGACGGCCATCCGGGCTGCCCCGATGGCCCTGTGGAGTTGTTGACAATTATGACGGACTCATCCGCCACTACAACACGTCTGGCGGAGGCCTACAAACTGCTCTCACCCTGCAGGCTCTGCCCCAGGAACTGCAAGGTAATGCGGCTTGAGGGCCAAACAGGCTTTTGCGGGATAGGACGGGAGGCGGTGGTATCCTCCTACGGGCCCCACTTCGGGGAGGAAAGACCCCTGGTGGGCCGCCACGGCTCCGGGACTATATTCTTCGCGGGCTGCAACCTCGGCTGCCTGTTCTGCCAGAACTACGACATAAGCCACCTCCGCTCGGGCAAAGAGGTCTCGACCGAATATATCGCCTCTACAATGCTGGCCCTGGAAGAACGCGGATGCCATAACGTAAACTTTGTCACACCCACCCACGTAAGCCCCCAGATTATGGAGGCCACCCGGATTGCCCGCAAAAAGGGCCTGAGTGTGCCGACCGTCTATAACTGCGGCGGTTATGAGTCGGTAGAGACACTCAAACTCCTTGAGGGCACAATAGATATTTACATGCCGGACGCGAAATACGCCCATCCCCGCTGGGCGGAGAAATTCTCAAGGGCCGGGGACTACCCGGAGGTGATGAGGGCCGCGCTGAAAGAGATGCACCGGCAGGTGGGCGACCTGGTCATAGAGGACGGCGTCGCCGTAAGGGGTCTGCTGGTAAGACATCTTGTCATGCCCAACAACGTCGCCGGCAGCAGGGAAATCATAGACTTTATCGCCGGAGAAATATCACCGAGTACATACATAAATATAATGGACCAGTATTATCCCTGTTACAAGGCCGGCGAGTTTTTTGGCGAGATAGACCGCCGCATCACCCGCGAAGAGTTTAACGACGCCTACACCTACGCCCGGGAGAAGGGCCTCAGACTCGCGGAGTAGGAACATGTTGCGGCGTACTTTTTGTCATTGCGAGCAAAGCGAAGCAATCTAGACTGTAACGTCGGGCACGGAGACCCGACGCTACAAAAACTTCCATTAAGACAACGACCGTAAAGGTCGTTGTCTACCGGAGACAATTTCCTTCCTGCGGATGGAATCCTGGTAGACAAAGAGGTTTTACCTCGTTGAACAGTGAATGTTTAACACCTGAGTCAACGACCGTAAAGGTTGTTGTCTGCATCTACCCGGAAAGATGTGATTTGCTACTGCACGGCCTGCAAAAAATCTTCCCGATTAAACGTTCCCTTGGAGAGGATTTTTGTAGTTTGTATAGCGCATCTTAACGCGCCATACGAATCCAGCTAATAAACCGGCCGGGGAATAACGCTGATAAAATAATGCTTCTTGACAACAGCTTTTATTAGAAGATAGACTTTTACAAGGAATAAAACTGTATGGCAGTATAGGATGCAGCCACACCAGGCAGTCTACAAAGATTCGGCACACCCTGCAGGCTTGACACACCCAAATAGATTCGGCATTCTCAGCAGATTTGATACGCCCTGTAGATGCCACACGAAAGATGCAAGATTTGTTAACCGATTTTGTTTTTCGTTGAGGGTCTCAGTGATTCTCAAACGGAAGGAGCAGGGACATGAAACGAAATCAAGCAAGACAGAAAACAAGACACCTCCTTTTTATAGCAAGCGTAACGATATTATTTTTCATAGGTCTAGGTCCTGTCGCTAAGAGTAAAGCAGGCACATTGCTGCAAGATGCACAAGCACATCTCGCAATTGCAGAAAAAGAATCTCCTTACCTTGTTGCGCAAGGTCCTCGGACACAACAGCAAGCAGGCCGGCGATTTAGACAGGAACAAAAAAAGGTCCGTCAGCAGCACAAGCAGCAAAAAAAGGCGGAACGTCAGCAGCGTATGCAGCAGAAAAAGGCGGCCCGTCAGCAAGCGAAACAACAGGAGCAGGCGGCTCACCAGCAAACGAGACAGCAGAAAAAGGCGGCCCGTCAGCAAGCGAAACAACAGAAGCAGGCGGCCCGTCAGCAAGCGAAACAACAGAAGCAGGCGGCTCGCCAGCAAGCGAAACAGCAGAAACAGGCGACCCGTCAGCAAGCTAAACAGCAGGAACAGGAGGTGCCTCAGTAATCTAAACCGTAGCGACAGGGTTTGTGTTGGCAGGGCGGACGCCGTCGTTGAGGCTTTCCTTCTTCACGTCCGATGCGGAGATCGGACGTTACAAAAACATATACATTACGAGGGTAAAGCGGCAGACAATTCCACACGACTTACCCCTCTACCAGCTTTTTCATTCCCTCTGTGGTGGGGTTTTTGACGACGCCCTTTTCGGTGATGATTGCCCTGATGTTCCCGGCGGGGATGACGTCGAAGGCGGGGTTAAAGACGTTGACGCCGTCGGGGGCGATGCGGTGGCCGGTAATGTAGGTGACCTCGTCGGGTGAGCGTTCCTCGATGGGTATGTCGGAACCTTTGGAGATTTTCATGTCAAACGTGGATATGGGCGCGGCCACGTAGAACGGAACCTTGTGTTCTTTTGCTATTATAGAGAGGCCGTAGCTGCCTATCTTGTTCGCGGCGTCCCCGTTGGCGGCTATCCTGTCAGAGCCCACCACCACGGCGTCTATCTTTTTTTCCGCCATTACGTGTGCGGCCATGTTGTCGCAGATAAGCGTCACGTCGAGGCCGGCCTCGAGCAGCTCCCATGACGTGAGCCGGGCGCCCTGAAGCAGCGGCCGGGTCTCGCACGCGAAGACCTTGTCCACCTTGCCCTGCGCTTTTGCGGCGTATATGACGGCCAGCGCCGTGCCGTAACCGCCGGTAGCCAGTCCACCGGCGTTACAATAGGTCATAACCGTGCTGCCCCTGGGTATAAGCGCAGCGCCGTGCTCGCCTATCTTTTTCGAGGAATCCCTGTCCTCTTCCAATATCTCCAGGGCCTCTTTAAACAGGAACTCCTTTATCGTCTCAACGGGTTCGGTGTGGAACGCCTGTGCCACGTGTTCCATCCGCTCAAGTGCCCAGAACAGGTTTACCGCCGTGGGCCTGGCCGTGCCGAGATACGTTGTTACCTCCTGCAGTTTGAGAAAGAAGTCGTTAAAGTTGTCGGCATGTACGTTGCGGATGCCAAGGAAGACGCCCATGGCCGCGGCGATACCTATTGCGGGCGCCCCGCGCACCCTCAACATCTTTATGGCCTCCCACAGGCACTCCTTGTTGTCACAGTAAATAAACTTGAATTCTCCAGGCAGCAGGGTCTGGTCGATAAGCTTTACCCTGCCGTCCGCGCCGCCTTCCCATTCTATAGTGGGTATAGACACCTGCCCTTTGCTCTTCTCCATCTCTATTAGTCTTCCGCACCCAACTCTCGTTTGACCTCTTCGGAGCGCTTCTTTACGTCTTCGGCAAGCCTCTTCTTGTAATCCTCCAGTTTCTGCCTGAGGGCGGGGTCTTTTATGCCAAGTATCTCGGCCGCCAGTATGGCCGCGTTGTGCGCCCCCGCCTTGCCAAGCCCGGCAACGGCCACGGGCACCCCCGCCGGCATCTGAACCATAGAATACAGCGCGTCTGTCCCGCCGAGCGGCGGGTTAACTACGGGTACGCCGATGACCGGCACCGTCGTGAGCGAGGCAAGCACTCCCGGCAGCGCCGCGGCACTTCCGGCACCGGCTATTATTACCTCATAACCATTTTTTTCAGCACCGGCGGCGTACTCGTGCGCAAGCTGAGGCGTCCTGTGACAGGAAATGACGTCCACGTCAAATTTTAACCCGAACTCCTTTAGAGCCTTAATGGTCTCCCGCATCGTATCAAGGTCCGAGTTGCTGCCCATAACAACCCCAACCCTCTTCCTGGCCGATTTGTCTGATGAAATCCCGGACATGCTATTTCTCCATCACGTTTAATGGATTTGAAACCTCTCCGTACCTTTCGATAAAGCGGCGCAAAAATAGGGCCAACTTGTCTAAGGCCCTGTCCGTTTTACCACGGATACGCAACAAGTGTATCAAATCCGGAGGGTTCTTCATAAGATAAAAGATTACGCTTAGAGGTTTAATATCCCCTTCTCCGTCTACCAGGTTGTGGCCCTTTAATTCATCATCCTGCTCATCGGATACCACCTTCAAGGCCAGGAAAGGAGTCCCGGCGGCCATAGCCGCCTCGGCAACACCCGTTCCCTCCATGTCAACGGCCACGGCAGAGGTGGCATCACCGATACGTTTCTTTGACGCGGGCTGGGCGACCGTATCTACTGTAAGGAGGTCCCCGCAGCGAAACTCAAGACCACTCTCATCTGCCAGCTTGCGGGACAGGTCGACCAGACCTCGGTGACACGGATAACCGGCCGCCGTACCACCGGATCCCCCCACAACAGGGTAATCAAGCACTTTGCCGGCTATAATCAACTCCCCCGTGCGTACCCTGTCCCTGACACCACCGGCAAGCCCCGCACATATGACGGCATCCACGTTAAACGTCTTCAGCAGACTCTCTGCAGCCCTTCTCGACCTTTCCCTGCCGATGCCGCTCTTGACAAGCACGACAGGCTGCCCGTCTACACGCGCATAATAAAACGTAAATCTGCCTGCCGGAAGCCCGCTGGATGGCCCCAATTTTGCCCTGAACGATTCCATCTCCCGCGGTAATGCGAATATTAACCCAATCATAGGGAGACTTTTCTCAATTTTATGCCTTCTGGACCCATATGACTAAGTAAATCAAGCAGATTCCAGCGGTTTTTGCAATATTATTTTCTCTTAAATATTTTCTTGTCTCAGGTTACATTATATGGTAAACGGGTTTTGCGTGTGCTCGCCCGTTGCGCAAGATTAAGACTGGAAAGAATAAAAAATTTATACTAGAAATATGTCGGTTTGACGTTATAATCTATGCGCTTCCTGTGGGGGTTACCGTAGTAGTCTATAACCTGTTATGCCGAGGGGTGGTAAGATGAGAAGATACCTGCACGTTTTTGCGTCGCTTGCGTTGTTTTGTTCCCTGCTTAGCTGTGCCGCCATTCCGCTGGATGAACCAATCACGTTGGGCCCGAACGCCATAAAGGTCCCGTCAACCCAGACCTGGACAAAAACAGATGTAGCCGTAATTGAGGGCCAGTATATGCACATAGAGGCCCAGGGTAAGATAGAGATATCTAAATGGACCTACCTCGGCCGGGACTACGAATATATAGTAAAACCAAACGGTACATACGATTTTTCCGAAAAGGTAAAGCACAACCAGTTCCCGCTGGCTGCGGCCGTATCCGGGCCTGCGCCCTGTTACGCCCTGATAGGTAAGGTTGGGGAAAACGGTGACATATTTCTTATAGGCCGTGACGCCGTTATCGAGGCCGACGGCACTGGAGACGTCTATCTGGGCGTAAACGATTTTGACGTAGAAGACAACAGGGGCGATTTCTACGCAAAGATTGACATATATAATGAACTACCCCGGCAATTTGTCGTAAAGGACACCAGAAAGATTGAAGAAGGGGGAAAAGGCGCGCAGGGCAAACCCGTAGAGGACCCGAACGTATTGATCGTCTACATTGATGGTTTAAACTACGAGGTCTTCATGGAAATGGCTTACAAGGGTTACATGCCCAATCTAAAGAAGCACTTCATTGACGGGGGCATAGGCTTCCCTTATTCTTTTACGGTTTTTCCCAGCACAACGTGGACGAGTACGGCCTGTTTCCTCTCCAGCAACTTTAGCGATCTCACCGGCATTAAGTCGGACGCCTATCTCGACAAACGTGTCAACCAGATAAGGCATTTCTTTACTCCATACGGCCCGGTGACCGCTGCGAGGAGGATGAAGCCCGGAACCGTGGGCGACATAGTTGACGAAAGCCCGAGGAGAGAGGTACTGCCGACAATCTTCGATAGAATGCAGGATGCCAAGGTGCCGATGCATTCAACCGTGCTGCCGGTACTGTTCGCACAACAACCGTTCTTCTATGACCAATCACTCTCGGAAACCCTCCGCATCGCGGGCAGTCATCAGATAAAGCCCAAATTCGACGCGGTTAATACCCAGTTTGCCATAGATTACGTCATAAAGCAGAAATTCAAGATAATGTACGTCTGGCTCCCGGGCGCGGACGAGCGTTCTCACGAATCGCCCAGAGGCGAGTGGGGCGAGGCGAGAAAGCAACTCTACCTGATAGACAAACAATTCGGCAAGATGATTGACAAGTTGAAACTCGAAGGCATGTACGACAAGACCTACATGTTCCTCTACTCCGACCACGGCCACGTGGGCGGCAAGGACTTTATAAACCAGAGCTTCGACGTGACAAACGACTTCTTCTACAAGAGCATTATGGACGTCGACGGAAACGGTGAACTGGACGAAGACAGCGGCATGGGGTTCAATGTGCAGTGGGTTGAGCACGATGAGTCCCTTCACAGAGAGCATATCGACAAGAGCAAAGAGGACTTTATGGCCACCGGCAGCATGGGCTATGGCTGTGCCGTGGTATATCTGCCGTACAAGCACAAGTCTTCAAGGAATTTCGACACAACCAACAGCTACTACGACCTTACCCACTACCAGGTATATCCGACCATGAAGCCTGTAAACATCCTGAACAGGCTCCTGAAGATAGACTTGTCGGAAGAGAACAAGTTCCCGGGGCTGGTCTCTAACAAACCGATTGACCTGATCACTGTGCCGGTAACCAGGGACAATAACACAACCCTGGTCATGGACGGTCATGGGCTTCAGGCCCTCATAGAAATGAGGAAGGCCGGGAACGGCAAACGTGACTTTGAGTATCGCTACAGGGTCGTTACCGATTTTGATCAGGACCCTGACGGCAACAACACCTACAACACGACCGGGTCGGTGGCTAAGACATACACTACCTATGTAGCGACCGTGTCAGAGGCCGGGACGCCCCCCGCTGATGAAACGACCGGGGCAGAGGTTGCGACACCCCCCGCCGAAGAAACGACCGTGTCAGAGGCCGGGACACCCCCCGCCGAAGAAACGACCGGGGCAGAGGTTGCGACACCCCCCGCCTATGGAACGACCGTGACAGAGACCGTGACAGAGACCGTGACAGAGACCGTGACACGCTCCACCGGTGCAATGGTCGAAGGCCCCATGCGCTACACAAGTTCAGACTCATTTATGCAGCACATAAATAAGGATTTAAGCTGGTTCAACGAGTTCCATTCGGGCCGGGAGTGGCTGGAAGCCACAAAGGACACCGAATATCCTGACGCCGTAGTGTACTTTGCGCACCATACAAAATGGGATGAGTCTATTGATAACATCCAGGCCAGGTTTGCGCCGGACTTTACAGTGACACCCAAAAGGGGCTGGAGCTTCCAGACGGACGAAAGGCTTGCGACAGACCACGGTTACCCGTTTTTCGAGAGTGTGAGGGTTCCGCTTTTCGTCGCCGGGCCAAACATCAAAAAAGGCGTCGTTAACAACACGCCGCACCTGAATCTGGATGTGGTGCCGACCGTGCTGGATATCGCAGGAGTGGAATATGAGAAGGACGAGCTGGACGGGAAGACCATCCTGGATATCTATGAGGAGGAGGTTCAGGAGGGTCCCGTATTCGTGCGTGACGATAGAGTAGGGTTCTACACGGACAACGGTATTCCCTTTTATTATCCACCGAAAGTTGCCAAGACAGGTTATAACATGCACAGCCTGAGAAACCCGTACGACCTCCACTATCTTGCGGCAAACACGGTCCTTGCCTGGAATACACCGGGTGTCAAGGTGGTGGATACCATTGCCGATGTCATTATTCCCGGCGACAAGGTAAGACCGCTTGATACCGCCACAACCGCGCTCGGGGACGGCTTCAGGAGGGATGAACCTAACAGTCTTTTCGTAAAGCGGACTTCCCAGTTCGTTGAGGCCCTGAGGATAAAACAGTTCAGCATTTCTGACGGCGTCAGCATGATACTCTTCCAGTTTTACTTAACACAGAACAACTACCACAGGGCAATGCTCCTTATAGACTGGATACAGGACGTCGGTGGAGATATAAACAGGGGGCTCGGTTGGCCGGTCCATAAGGGCAGAAAGGGCTTACTCCCCGGGCAGGTACTTAACGCTCCGATTGACGGCATGCAATTCGTACTGGACAATACCGTGAGGAGAGTAGTCGAGGCAGGCACCAGGTTGGGCTACCGGGTCATCTTCGGCGTCGAACACACCATTGGCGCCGCCCATAACTCCACGGTAAAGAAGACCTGGAAAACGCCCGAGGTAGTGGGCCGGTCGGACGACAGCCCGTTTAAGTTGCTTGATGTTGCGGAATAGAGGATGCGTGTACCTGTAAAACTTGGCACATCTCTTACGGGCTACCTTCTGAAGAACAGACTGGCGTCCAGGGAGAAGTTCCCCCTGGTGCTCATGCTTGAGCCAACCCACCTGTGCAACCTGTCGTGCAAGGGCTGCGGAAGGATCATAGAATACAGTGACAACAGCGACCTTCTTTCGGTAGAGGAGTGCCTCGGTGCGGCAGAGGAGTGCGGGGCGCCTGTAGTTACGGTCACCGGCGGCGAACCGCTCCTTCACCCGCAGGTAGACGAGATAGTTAAAGGCCTGGTGGACATGGGCCGGTACATCTACCTCTGCACGAACGGCTTACTGCTTACCGGCATCCTGGACAAATTCGAACCAAGCTCACATTTTAATATCAACGTCCACATAGACGGGCTTGAAGAGACCCATAATGCGATAACCTTGCACGAGGATTCATTCAAAGAGGCCGTAGAGGCCATAAAAGAGGCAAAGAAACTCGGCTTCAGGGTCTGCACCAACACCACCCTCTACCTGGATACCAAGCCCGAAGAGATAGAGGAGCTGTTTGCATATCTGGAAGGGATAGGGATAGACGGGATGCTGGTCTCCCCCGGGTTTGGCTTTGTACACAGTAGTGACGACATATTCCTGACCCGGGAACAGATTCAAAAGCGGTTCGGTTTCATATACGAGCTGTCAAAGCGGTACAGACTCCTCAACACCCCTCTGTACCTGAAATTCCTGACCGGCCAGAAGAAACTTAAGTGCACCCCGTGGGGCAACCCCACCCGCAACACGCTCGGCTGGAAGAGCCCCTGCTACCTGATTACCGACAAACACTACCCCACGTATAAGGAATTGATGGACAATACCGACTGGGAATACTATCGCTCCGGCAAGGACCCCAGGTGCAAGAACTGCATGATGCACTGCGGCTTTGAGGCAAGCGTGATACTGGAAGGTATTAACGGCATTTCCGACATGATGGAGATGGCCAGGTGGAGCTTTACATAGCTTACAGTTTCCCTGTCTAAGGGAACACGCTTTAACCTACCTCTGTCTTTTCTCTCAGATTCCTATAGCGGCCCAGGGCCATCAGCGGGAAATAATTGCGGTACATGTGATACTCCAGATAGAAGAACTTTGGGAAACCGACTGCGTTCCACTCGTCCTCGTCCCAGGAACCGTCGTCTTTCTGGGTGCTAATCAGATACTCGACGCCCTTCTCCACTTCGGGGGATTCCACCTCGCCGGCTGCAAGGAGTCCCATCAGGGCCCAGGCGGTCTGCGACGGCGTTGCAGGCCCTTTTCCCTTAAACGCGGGGTTATGGTAACTTGTGCATCTCTCGCCCCAGCCGCCATTGGATAGCTGCACGCTCTTCAGCCATGCCACCCCCCTCTTTACGTAGTCCTTGTCCATATCCTCACCTACGGAGACAAGCCCCGTCAACACCGACCACGTGCCGTATATATAATTGTTGCCCCAGCGGCCGAACCAGGAGCCATCTTTTTCCTGCTCCTTCTTGAGAAACTCTACCGCCCTGGTCACCGCCCTGTGGCCCATGTCAAACCCGACCCTGCCGAACCAGTCAAGACACCTCCCGGTGACGTCACTTGTGGAGGGGTCCAGTATCGCACCGAAGTCTGCGAATGGAACATGATTTAGGAACTGTTTGTCGTTATCCTTATCAAAAGCCCCCCATCCGCCGTCGTTGCACTGCATCCCCAGGAGCCACTTTGTGCCCCTCAGGAGCGCCCCTTCCTTCTTCGCCCCCGCCTCCAGCAGTGCGATGCGCTGAAGGCCCATCAGCACCACGGCAGAGTCGTCCGTATCGGGAAACCACTCGCAGGCATACTCGAAATACCAGCCGCTAGGTTCCACTTTAGGATTCTTTATACACCAGTCACCGTGGTTCCGCACCTCTTTAGTGAGGAGCCACTTACCCGCTTTAAGCAGCGCCGGATGATTCCTCAACAGGCCTGAATCATGGAGCGCTATAACCGCCCAGCCGGTATCCCACACCGGCGAGGTGCACGGCTGCATGCGGAGGCTGTCTTCCTCCTCTATCTTAAGCTGTTCCACCTCCCGGAGCTGCCTCTTTATCTCAGGATGGTCATTGGGATAACCCAGGGCCTTCAGAGCGAATATGGTGTTCATAATCCCCGGCCAGATGGCGCCTAGCCCGGCGGATTTCTCCTGCCTCGACAGTATCCAGTTTGCCGCCCTTTTCACGGCAATTTCCCTCAGGAAGTGGATGGGCCGCTTCTGGTAGCGTTTAGCCAGACTGTCCAGGGTTATAAAGAAGTTGTACCACGTGAGGGCGGGCCGTTCTCTTTCTATCTCATCCTTGGAGGTTTCTTTGGGTTCGGTGTAGAGTTCGTCTATGTTTACACCAACGTCCACAGAATAATCCCGCGCCTGCACAATCGTCAGGGGGACCACGATGCATCTGGACCAGTAGGACATCTCGTATATATTAAACGGCAGGATGGAGGGAAGGAGCATCACCTCGACCGGCGCGGCAGGGGCCCACCTGGGATCAAGCTGTTTGAAGATAGTGAGGTATATCCTCATGAAGGCGTTGCACTTCATAACCCCGCCGAGCCCCAGGATACATTCCCTGGCCTTCCGCATCGAGGGCGCATCCGCGGAGTGGCCGGCAAGTTTGAGCGCGAAGTACGCCTTTACGGACACGCTTATCTCGCTGGGCCCGTTGGCGTACATGTTCCACCCGCCGTTGGGGAGCTGTTTGCCGAGTATATAATTGACCGCCTTCTTCTGCTGGGTTTTATCCACTTCTCCGCCTGACGCGGCCAGGAGGTGCATGAGCAGGATGTAATCAGACGTTAGTGACGAATCCGCCTCCAGTTCACCAACCCAGTGTCCGTCGTCCTTCTGAATGCCCAGAAAATAATCCTGTGTCTTTTGGATGGCGTCTTTAAGCCCTGACGGGGGTATCTCAGACGGAAAATCCCCGGGCACGTTATAGGCGAACCTGTCCATAACGGTCAGCGGGATTCGGCCGTTTGTCCTTATGCCCTTGAAACGCATGTTAATCCTGTCAAGGAGTCTGGGAACGAGTTTATCCATGGTGAAGTAGTATCTACCCCGGGGGTTTTTGTAACCTTTTAGCGTTCATACGCACTGACGGCATCCAAAGTCATCCAGATTTTCATGGCGATAATTACAATGAATAAAATAATGTAACGAATATCAAAGATACTGTCACCGGCCAATAACCACATTGCCAGAGAACTACCAAGGGCAATAACGAGGGCGGTGATTGCACCTATCCTGTAATACGGACTAGCCCATAGAAATATTAGATTACCGAGCCCGGGAAAAAGCGTGAGCCAGGTAACAAGGAGCATTATTATAAATTTTACAAACCCGACTCTCAACACCTTTTCCATGTAACACCTCCAGCCTGTGTGTGACCCTTATCCATGCGCACCCCTTTAAGCCACGCCGCGAGTGACGCTGTCAATGCTGTCCCGGGGCGGGGTGTGCTTTCTAATCACTAATCAAAGAACGCGCTTATGGCGTCTATCGTCATCCATATCTTCAAGGCGAAAACGATGACAAATGCAATATAAACCGCGACGTCGCCAAGACCTACAAGGCCTATGCCCGCCAGGATTATTATAACCAGAAAACACGTAACGGAAATGCCGAGGGCAGTGATGGCCCCGGACCTGTAATACGGGAAAGGCCACAGAAACAACAGGTTAGCCAGTCCGGGAAAAGTAAGCCAGGTTACAAGAAGCATTATCAGGAATTTCCCGAACCCGACGTTTGTTCTATGCCCCATCTGACGCCTCCAATCTTAAGCGCGAAATACTGCCTGCGCTACCTGTTAAGTTACACCACACGGAGAAAATCCGCTGGAGACTCTAACCACAGCTTGTGTTCTTCTATAGGGGACAAAGGCCGTGATGGCATCCAGTGTCATCCATATCCTCATACCCATAACGACGACAAATGCGATAATATAGCTAATACCGGCCAGTGTTATAAGGCCCATGAACGATAATATCCCCAGCACCAGATATGCGGTGCAGGCGACGGCAAGGGCGGTGGTCGCCCCTACAGGATGCCCTTTGTGGAGGGCACGTCTTTTATCCTCTCATCCAGCCGCACCGCCTTTGCGAGGGCCCTGGCAAGGGCCTTGAATATGGCCTCTGCGATATGGTGATTGTTGGTCCCGTAGGGGACGTTCACGTGGAGGTTGATTGTGGCGTTAGTTGACAGGGCGTGCATGAACTCCTCGACCAGGTTCGCGTCAAATTCGCCTATCTTTTCGCTGGTAAGGGGTGCGTTAAAGACGAGCGCGGGCCTCCCTCCCAGGTCCACGGCCACGTTTGCCAGTGTCTCCTGCATGGGGACGCTTGCGTCGCCGAAACGCACGATACCCTTTTTGTCTCCAAGCGCCTCGTTCAGGGCCTGTCCCAGACATATCCCGACGTCCTCCACCGTGTGGTGGTCGTCTACCTCACGGTCGCCTTTTGCCGACACCTTCAGGTTGAAGAGCCCGTGCCTTGAAAAGAGCTCCAGCATGTGGTCTAGAAAACCTATGCCCGTAGAGCCGTCATACCGGCCCTGACCGTCCAGCTCCAACGCCAGTCTTATATTTGTCTCTTTCGTCTTTCTGTCTATTTGCGCTTTTCTCATCATAATTCCGTTATTTGCTTCTGGCGAACTTAAGCCTTTGCGATATCCATCTAATATCTTAGAGATTCTTCGCTGCCCCTTCGCTACGTTCAGGGCTCTTTGGCTCAGAATGACACAAGCTATTCAGGGAATTTTTACCGGGCACCCCTCTATGTCTCACACAACACCTCGGAAAGGGCGCCGAGCAAGGTATCTATCTCTTGCTTTGTACCAACGGATATCCGCACGCAATCCTCCAGCCCGCGGTAATTTATGTGCCGGATGAGGATTTTTTGGTGTTTTAGCTGTTCGTATATCTCCTTCGCGGCGGAGGCGTCCTTACAGCGGGCGAATACAAAATTCGCCTGAGACGGATAGATAAAGAAACCCATCTCCCTGAGGGATTCGGTCAGGTAACTCCTGATTTCCTTAATCTTGTCCAGGTTTTCTTTAAGGTGTTTCTGGTCGTCCAGGGCGGCGATGGCGGCGGCCATGCTGAGCCTGTCCACGTTGTATGAGTCCTTCACCTTCACAAGACCGCCGATGAGTCCCTCCTGGGCGATACAGAAGCCCAGTCTGAGACCCGCCAGGCTGTAGGATTTTGACAACGTCCTCAGTACTATGACGTTCGGGTTATCCTCCACCAGCGAGAGGCAGTTGGCGTCTGCAAAATCGGCATACGCCTCATCAACCACAAGCACCCCGTCTATCCGCTTGGCCAGCCGGTCCACCTCATCGGGCCAGACCATCGTCCCTGAGGGTGAGTTGGGATTGCAGAGAAAGGTTACCTTTGCGCCCTTTACAACTATGTCCTCAGGCAAAGAGAAACCCTCACCGAAATCAACCTCCACGGCCCCGGCGTCCTGTACGTCGGCCAGGACCTTATACAGCAGATACGTAGGGTAAGGGAATACCACCCTGTCGCCGGGTCCGGCAAACGACCTTATAATAACCCCCAGGAGTTCGTCTGAGCCGTTACCCACCAGGACCCTGTCCGGCCGCGTTCCAAGCACCTCTGCCACCTTCTCCCTGACGCTTGTAGCCATCGGGTCGGGATACAGCCTGAGACTTGAGCTGGCGGCCTCCTTCACGGCAGCGGCAACCTTTGGCGACGGCGGAAAGGGGTTTTCGTTGGTATTTAGTTTTACGTAATCCCCTCCCTGCGGTTGTTCACCCGGTACGTAGCCCTTCATCCTGTCTATGTTATTGCGGAACAGACTCATTTTAACCGCATCCTCACCGATTGCGCGTGTGCCGGAAGACCTTCGGCCTCGGCCATAGTTATAATATCCGGCGCAACCTCCATCAAGGCCTCCTTTGAGCAGGAAATAACGCTGGACCGCCTGATAAAGTCATTTACGCCCAGACCTGAGAAAAACCGGGCAGTACCGCCCGTGGGCAGCACGTGAGAGGGTCCTGCTATATAATCGCCTACTGCCACCGGGGAAAAACTTCCCATGAATATCGTCCCCGCGTGCCTGAGACCGGGCAAAATGGCCTCAGGGTCTTTCAGGTGGAGTCCGACATGTTCCGGCGCGATCGAGTTCGCAATCTCCACGGCCTCTTCCATGTCACGGGTTACCACCAGAATGCCCAAACCCTTAAGCGACTCCTCGGCAAGCTCCCTGCTCGGCAATCCCTCTAGCTGTTTGTTTATCTCTGCCTCGACGCCCTCGGCCAACTGTCTTGACGGTGTTACCAGCATGGCCGCGCCCGGGTGCTCGGCCTGGGACAAAAGGTCCGACGCGATAAGCGCGGCATCCGCCTTTTCGTCGGCCAGAATCACCACCTCACTCGGTCCCGCCAGCATGTCAAGGTCTACGTAGCCGTACACCTCCTTCTTGGCCATCGTAACGAACACGTTTCCCGGCCCGACTATTTTGTCTACCTTTGGCACCGTGTCGGTCCCGAAGGCCAGTGCTGCGATGGCCTGTACGCCGCCGATCTTGTATGTGTCCGTAACCCCGGCCTCCTTTGCCGCCACAAGCCTCTCCGGCGATATCCTGCCGTCCTTCCCGGCCGGTGTACACATAATCACCATGTCCACACCGGCGGTCCGTGCCGGTACGGCACACATGAGCACGCTGGAGGGATACGACGCCCTGCCGCCGGGGGCGTATACACCCACCTTCTCTATCGGCCTGTAGATAAGTTCCAGCGATATCCCATCGTTGGAGAATTTACCAGGTGAATCCGTTTTTATATGCTCTTGAAATGCGACAATGCTGTCCCTTGCCTTTTTTATTGCCTTTAAGAAGGACCCATCAACCCTGTTATAGGCCTCTTCTATCTCCTCCTCCGATACTTTCAACTCATCCCCGGTAATGGAGACGCCGTCGAAGGCGGAGTTGTAAAATAGCACGGCATCATCGCCCTTCTCCTTCACGTCGGCGAGAATGCGCCTGACGGAATCTATGGGCGACAATCTCTCGCCGAACACCTTTGCGGTCAACCCGGCGTCGATATTCTGGGCGAACGAGCCTTCAAAGGTGTCGAGGCGCTTTTTGATGCCGTTTACCAATTTTGTGCGGTCACATTCCGATGTGCTTACAATCTTCATCACTAATCCTTACCGGGACTGTCCGCCTTTCCAATAGAGCGTACCCCGTCGCCAATAGATATGGTCCCGCCGAGCGCCATCCCCGATACCTGAGAGGGATTGACGTTGAGCCGGTGTTCGCCCCCGGACCTGTAACCCAGCGATTCGGCCATCATGGCCCCGCTAAGGGTTTGTGTCTGGGTCTTTGCCTCACCTTCCGCCCCACCCTTTGCCAGAGGTTGTATCGCGCAGATACTGAGTCCGTCCTGGACGTGGACTGCGGAGACGTAACCCTTGACCGTCTCAAGTTTCCCCAGTACTTTGCCGGTGTCGGGGTCCTTCACCTCGTTCTCACTCGTGGCAAATATGACGAATGGCATGCCCTCACACACGCCGTCCCCGCGGCCGACGTTTATTACCACGTTGTATTCATCGAGAATCCGGGCTATTTTTCCCTCTATCGGGACCAAGTTTTTGCCTCCTAATTTACTAGTTTTTCAAGACTTAAGCGATTTTGATTATATTTTTTGCAATTTGTGTTGTCAAGGAAAATGGGGGTTGCTTTGACTTTGAGATGGGGAAGAATATAATACCAACCGTAGGGGGGCAGACGCCCTCCAAACGGACAGGCAGGGCTAAAGCCCTGTCCCTGCGAAAGACAAAACATGCCGGTTATAATCGGGATTGATGAGGCAGGCTACGGGCCTACACTGGGACCGCTGGTCATCACGGCCACGGCCTTTGATGTACCTGTACGTCCGCAACCGGGCGAGATTCCGGGAAGGCGCAACAACCCGGACGGGCCGAACCTCTGGCACATACTGAAAGAAGGGGTAGCGGGCTATCCTAATGACGGAGGGCGAAGTGACCGCCGGATAGTAATCGGCGACAGCAAGAAACTGTATTCTACCAGGAAGGGGCTTTCCAAACTTGAAGAAGCGGTCCTCACATTCCAGATGTTACTGGGCAAAACGGCTTGTGACCTGAAGGGCCTGCTCACCTCGCTCGGCTGCTACGACGAACAGCTCCTGAGGGTTTATCCCTGGTACAATAATAAAGAACTTGGCCCTCTGCCCATTGAGTTAAATATGGCGGACATTAGCCATAAGCATAACAAGCTCAAGGACGTACTCTCCGCCAACGGGGTGAAATACGTTGCCGCGAGGAGCGCGGTTATTTCTCCATATGAGTTTAATAAGGAGATATTGGGACTTGGCAATAAGTCCTTGTTACTCTTCAAGAACTGTGTTAATTTATTGATTGGTCTGTGGCAAGAACATCCGGAGATTGAGGTCGTCTGTGACAAGCATGGCGGGAGGGACAGGTACGGCCCGATGCTCGCCAGGGCGTTCAAGGATTCAAGGGTTAAGAAGCTGTCAGAGGAAGGCAAGTCCTCTTCGCGTTACGAGGTAAGAGATAGGACCGGACAGAGGCGGATGAGGATATCGTTCCTGAAGGACGCTGAGGACGCGCACCTGAGCGTGGCCCTGGCGTCGATGCACAGCAAGTACGTCAGGGAGCTGTTTCTCAGGCTTTTCAACGGTTTCTGGCAGGAACGCCTTCCCGGACTCAGGCCCACGGCCGGCTACCCCGAGGATGCACGGCGATTTCTAAGGGACATAAACGACCTGAAAACCCGCCTCGGAATAAGAGACGAGATATTGATAAGGGATAGATAGTGTTAGGGGCACCACCCTCCAAACTAACTGGCGGACCGTGCCTGAGGTAACCGCCTGAGGCGGCCTTGGCAGGATCACCTTAGGCGAACTTTCAGCCTGAGGCGGACAACGTGCCCCTACGGTCAGGTATTAGGGAAAGGGATATGAAGATGCCGGTAAACGTGGCAGTAGTCGGCGCCACCGGTGCGGTTGGCACCGAGATGCTGAGGATACTGGAAGAGAGAAATTTTCCGTTAAAGGAATTGAGGCTGCTTGCCTCCGGCCGTTCCGCGGGGAACAAGCTGGAGTTTAAGGGAAAAGAGCTGACCGTAGAGGAGCTCCGGGCGGATTCCTTTAAGGGAATAGACATAGCGCTCTTCAGCGCCGGCGGCGATATAAGCAGGGAGTTCGTGCCTCACTGTGTGAAGGCGGGCGCAGTAGCAGTCGATAACACCAGTGCCTTCCGGATGGACGAGGGTGTGCCGCTTGTCGTGCCCGAAGTAAACCCGGAAGAAATCGCCGGGCATAAGGGCATTATAGCGAACCCCAACTGCTCGACCATCCAGATGGTGGTGGTCCTGAAACCCATCCACGACGACGCCGTGATAAAGAGGGTGGTGGTATCCACCTATCAGGCAGTCTCGGGTGCCGGGCGGCTGGCCGTTGAGGAATTAGAGAAGGAGACGGAATCACTCCTGCTGGATCAAAGGGATTACAAGAGGACCGTCTTCCCCCATCAGATTGCCTTTAACGCCCTGCCGCAGATACCCCAGTCAAAGGCGTTTCTGCCGGACGGCTATGCCACTGAAGAGATAAAGATGATAGAGGAGACCAGGAAGATAATGAAGGAACCTTCCCTGCGGATAACCGCGACCACGGTCAGAATACCGGTTTTCAGGGGCCACAGTGAGTCTGTGAACATAGAGACGGAGAAGAAGCTTACCCGGTTGAAGACCAAAGAGCTGCTTTCAAGGGCTCCGGGTGTGACGGTAATGGACGACCCCGAACGTCAGGTCTACCCCCTCGCCACACAGGCCGCGGGCAGGGACGAGATCTTTGTGGGAAGGATACGCGAGGACTCATCGGTTGAAAACGGCCTCAACCTGTGGATAGTGAGCGATAACCTCAGGAAGGGTGCGGCCCTGAACGCCATCCAGATAGCAGAAAAACTCGTCGAGCACACAAAGGTGTATGCGTAACATCAAACTCGTTATTGAGTATGAGGGGACAAACTACGCGGGATGGCAGGAACAGAGGGTTAAAAAAGGAGACCCGGTTCCTACCATCCAGGCCTGCGTGAAAGATGCCGTCGAGAAGGTTGTGGGTGAGGCGGTGACACTTTACGGTGCATCGAGGACGGACTCCGGCGTCCACGCCCTGGGACAGGCGGCAAATTTTAAGACATTCTCAAAGCTGCCCGCCGGGGAGTTTGTGCCTGCGATAAACTACTACCTCCCGCCCGATATAGTGGTCAGGTCGGCAAAAGAAGTACCCGAGGACTTCCACGCGCAGTACTCCGCCAGGTCCAAGGTCTACTCCTACACGGTGCTTAATGACCGCGTGCCCTGTGCGCTGAACAGGAATCTCTCGTACCGCTATCCCTGGCCGCTTGATATTGAAAGGATGAAGGAGGCCTCAAGATGCCTGACAGGAAGTCACGACTTCACGGCCTTCAGCGTCGAGTCCTCCGATAAAAAAAACGGCGTACGCACCATAAGCTCTTTTGACATCACGCGGCAAGACCGGTATACAACTATCGTGGTCGAGGCAGACGGGTTTTTGCACAAGATGATCAGGGGGATAGTCGGTACGCTGCTTCTCGCGGGCCGCGGCAAGCTGGGTGCGGAAGAGTTCAGGCATATACTTGATTCACGAGACAGGCAACTCGCGGGACCGACAGCCCCGGCGAAGGGGTTAACACTGTTGAAGGTCAATTACGACGAAGAAGGCGCATGATGAAGATTTTTGCCACAATAGTAATCCTCCTGACGGTAATTGCCGGCTGTGCCGGCCAGAATACAAAAATATCCGACCTGTTTCACTACAGATTTTACCTTATAGACCCGCCCACGGGCAATCTGAACTACGAGGATAAAGACTTGCAGTTCAGCTTCACACTCGAGCGTGATTATATAACAATAGCGCTTGTAAACAAAAGCAACGGTAACGTAACTATCGACTGGGAGAAGGCGCTTTATGAGGACCCGGACGGCCGGTCGCACCGTCTGGTCAAAAAGGGCGCTAATTACGAGGATAAAGGTGAGGATAAAGGCAACCCCCAGACGCCTGTCCTGCTGCCGCGGGGGTACAAGCTGGTTGAGTCGCTAATACCCGTGGACAATATAGACCACAGGTTCCTCCTCGGCTTGAAGGTGAGGCCCATGTTCCCCGAGCTGAAGAGCGCCCGCACGGTAGAGGAGTGGGACGGGGCCACGTTCGAGGTGATACTGCCGGTCGAGATAAACGGAGAGCCCAGGCGGTACAGGTTTGTGTTCAGGGTCAAGACCAAGACACGCTGAGAAATTGTGGCCATATCGTGTTCAGCGGTCACGTGCAGTCATAGAGGTTACGGGTCTCCGGGCTTGAAAAGCCGGCACAGGACGTGGTAATATGTCGCAGACGGTAGAGGGGCGCTTGGCTCAGTGGCTAGAGCACTTGCTTCACACGCAAGGGGTCGGCGGTTCGAGTCCGCCAGCGCCCACCATACCCGGCAAGGATTTACGGCAACCCATTCCCCTTCGCCTACCGCAAATTGTGCCGTGTAGGTGGTACTCCACAGTCTGTCCAATCACCTTTAGTTGCTTGGCAATACCGCCAATTGACTCACTCTGAGTCAACAGGGTCTTTATTTTATCTCGAATGTTCGTGGCTTAATCATCTCTATATACTCCACATAGCTGTCTGTCTTTTTTATTGACAAACGGTGATACCCATAATATAGTTGGTCAACTAATTTCTTAGGGGGGTAGTGGCAGGCAATCCCACCTAGCATTTTCAAAATCACTTTCTAGCGAAAGGGGCAAAAAGATGCTATTGATTGTGAAGATTCTCGGTGCATTGGGTGGTTTGCTAGTGCTCATAGCAGGTCTCGTAGGAGCTAAACCCTTCCTGGGGCTCAAACTGAAAAAAGGTGATGATCTCAGCACTGCCAATATTACTGCTGTACTCGGAGTCCTGCGGAGCCATCTCCTCTTGTCCCTGCTTTTATTCGCCGCGGGAGGGGCCTGCGTCTTCGCCGCCTTCCTGGTATTTCTAAGTATGTGATAACTCACTCCACGGAAAAGATTGTATACTACCCCCCCCCTTAGGGGGGTAGACCTTTTGCATGTCACCTCACCTCCTACTGTCAAGTAAACACTCCAAAACACCCTCAAATAGACAGGGGTTATGGAGAGTGCTACCCTCCACAACCCCCAATAGAGTCAACTACTTCACACTAGCCTTGAAAAACCACCACTAACGCCATATAATACGTGTAGGTGAATGTCAACAAGTAGATGGAAGAGGTGAACACGATGGAAGTAGAGAAGAAAGAAGATACGGCGTGTGGTCGCAGTTGTGGCGGGGTTATGAAGTATGGGGGCATTATTTTTGGCGTAGCCATTCTAGCGTATATCGTCTGGCGATTATTTGGTTAGTCATTGTGGCGCATGTGAGTCTTGCAGCCTTGTAGGATTTCAGAAGCACTGCAGCACCCCACCGATTACAAAAAGACCCCCCCCTCAGGGGTGCTACCCTTCTTTGACTGTCAAGTAACTGTCAAGTAAACACACCAGAACACCCTCGAAAACAGGGGGCCATAAAGACGGCAACTTTCCGCAAAGTAGCGTCTAAAGAGGCTGTTCTTTTGCCTG
>JAMXCW010000010.1 GCA_024451685.1 Candidatus Bathyanammoxibius amoris
ATATTACAGGACATTCCAGATTTTGCCGGACAAAGAGACAAAAACTCCGCAAGGCAGATTGATGTAATATGGTTTGACGAAGATGAAAATCCAAAATTTTGTATAGAAGTAGAGCACACAACCGATATCACAAAAGGATTACATAGGCTCCTACAATTAGAACACTTCCACGTAACTTTCGTAATTGTTGCAACAGAAGACAAAAGATCTAAATATGAAATAGAGATGAATAAGTCTCCCTTTAGAAAAATGAAAGAGCGGTACAAGTTTATCTCATATGAAGAGGTATTAGAGTTATGTGAAGCTGCCTTGAACTATAAGAAATTAAGAGATACACTCCTTGGGTAACATTTTAGCACTAATGTAAAAACAAGAATCCACCTTGTGAAAATACATCCTTCTTCACTTCAATTTATATAAAACCCTACACTGACAGCTTCTCGTAGCTGCCCCATTTATGGGGCGCATATAAATAACCTGATAAATCAGGCAACTACCGAAATATTATTGTAGTGGTAGGGTTTACTCTGCTTCAACGACCGTAAAGATCGTTGTCTACCATAATAGTCGAGCAAGCCTTCGGGCTGAGGCCCTCAAGGCCGAAGGCTCGCACGCTGCAATTTATAAATAATTTCAGTCCGTATCGGACAGACCTGAAGGTCTGTCCCTGCAGGGGTGCCGCGGGGCTTCGGCCCTGCGCCAATCCCCCACAAAAGTGTTAGACACGTAACCCTTTCCCCGCACCCAACATAACAGATTAGATTCGTTGACAGAAGGTGTTGTGGATGTTATATTTGCTACGGGAATTATTGGCCAAAATGTTCGTGAATATACTACGAAGCACGCCCGTCAGAATAGTTTACCTTGTATACGCATGGATTGTCGTTGCCGGTATCTGGCTGATCGGCTACATCTTTACCTTGATTGCCTCTGTCGGGAGTAAGCGAAAGGACTATGTATACAACACCCTGTGCCGGCTGGGGGCACAGGTGTCAGCGAAGGGATTGGGCATGCGTGCCGTGGTGGAAGGGGAAGAAAACATTCCCATGGACGAGCCGGTTATATTTATATGCAACCACCAGAGTTATTTTGACATATACACGGCCTTCGCTTTTATCCCCAGGAGCTTTTGTTTTATATCCAAGGAGGAGGTCTTCAAGTTGCCGGTGATCGGGGGTTACATGAAGACAGCCGGACACCTATCCCTGCCGCGCGAGGAGGGCCGGAGGTCTTATTCAACGCTTACGGAGGCGGTCAAGAAGGCCAGAGAGGGGAAGTCCCTCCTGATTTTCCCCGAAGGCACCAGAAGTCCGGACGGAAGGCTTGGCAGCTTTAAGAGGGGCATCTCCCTTATCGTGCTTAAGGCGGGGAGAAAGGTGGTACCGATGTGTATAATCGGCAGCCGCGATTTTTTGCCCATGGGCACACTTATTCCTAACCCTGCGGAACGTAACATAACGGTAAGATTCGGCAAACCGATGGAATTCCGGAGGGTGGCAAAGATGACGAAAAAGGAGTCCGTAGATTCAGTGGAGAGGCTCAGGCAGGCAGTGGCACATCTGCTGGAGGACACAGGAGAAGGCGGCCGTGGATGAGGAAAGACAAGAGAGTTTCTTCGGTCGCATAGAAGGGCTCATAAGGACCGGGCAGGAGATAATACTAAGGCCGCAAGGTTTCTTCAAGAACCTTCCGGCAAAAGACGGCTACCTACGGCCGTTACTGTTTTCTATGGTCATCTTTTGCATCGTTCTGGGCTACAACCTGGTCCTTGTCTCCTCAGGGCTTCTGCGCCCCGATGGACAGGGGTCGGCGGACAGCCCGTCTTTAACTGATGCGCTGACGAACGTCCCCGTGCTTGTAGTGCTCTGGCTCTTCGGTCTTATCCTGGGGTCCCTCGTGCTCCATGCCACTTTCAAACTGCTAAAGGGCAAAGGGCGCTTCGAGTCCACTTTCAGTATATTCGCATACAGTTCCATAGCCAACCTCCTGACGATAATACCCTCGATAGGGCATTATGCCTGCACTATCTACACCCTCGTACTTATAATGCTTGCAGGGAGGGTCGTCCACAAACTCTCAAGCATCAGGGCCGTAGCGGCTCCGATACTCCCCGCACTCGTCCTGTGGGGAGTAATGATGGTCCTGGTCCTCTCGGGGATCATACCAATCGAGCGACTAACCTCGAGCCTCAAATAGTAGTCCCGCGTTTTTAGAGCGTCTCCCGGTACCACATGGATAAAAATCTTCCCTGCGCCGCGCTACGCGTGCCTGTGAACGTCGCATATCTCCCTGAAAATCTCGCGGGTGAGGGAGGTATGGCTCTCATTATCCGCGAGGAGTCCTTCCGCCGGCGAGGGAATCTCGTCGGGCGAATAGCCCAGCCTCTTGGCAAGTTTGTCCAGGGCCTCGTGTGACTCGGGAAGCTTGTCCTGGGTAATGTCATGTACTATGCGAAGGCGGCTCTCCACCTTCCTGAGAAATTTGTACGCGGACACAAGGGACTTATAATGTTTTTCCTCCATGAGGCGAGAGTCGTATATGTTGTGGAGTGCGTCCAGTGTGTTCGGAGTCCGGATGTCAGGATAATCCCCGCCGTACTTAAGCTGAAGGAGCTGCGCGATAAACTCTATGTCAACAATCCCGCCAAAACCCCTCTTAATGTCTTTCCCTGTGGTAGACTGCTCCATGCGCCCCCTCATCTCCGCTATCTCATCGACCATTTCCGGCCGCCACTGCCCGGCATAGATACACTCTTCTACGGCCCCCATGACCTCCCTCCCAAGCCCTTCGTCACCTGCTATCCACCTGGCCTTTGTAAGGGCCTGTTTCTCCCAGAGGCCTGCGCCGCCGCTGTAATACTTCGCAAAACTGTCCAGCGACGTTACCAGTATCCCGCCCCTGCCCTCCGGCCTGAGCCTGGTATCCATCCTGTACAGCGTCCCCCATTCAGTCATTTCTCCCAGGGCCTTCATCAGTCTGTGAGAGATATCGGTAAGCTGGTTAGACACGCCTGTCTTCGGCCCTTTTGCCTCCCTGTAAACAAATACCACGTCAATGTCGGAACTATAACACATCTCCCTGCCGCCAAGTTTGCCTAGGGCGAGAACTCCAAATTCAGGCGCGTCACCTTCCCAGTCAACGCCTTTTGCGCACATGTGAAAGGCGTTTACGAGGACGGCTTCCGCCAGTCCGGAAAGGTCTTCCATGGTAGTCTTCATGTCGGCCTTGCCCAGTATGTCTCTGACGCCGATGCGGAGGATCTCCTGGTTCTTGTACCCGTGGAGGCACCGCAATGTATCCGGGGCATGTGCCATAATGGCGGAGAGCTCGGCGGTCATCTCTTTTGTGTCCTTGTGCTCACCGATAATCAGTGAATCTATGAGCTGGTCTACCATGCCGGGGTTCTTTATAAGTATGTCGGAAAGGAACTGGCTCCAGGCGCACAGGTCCACGAAGACCTCCAGGGCCTGTGGGTTTTCCACCAGCATCTGGAAGAAGATGGTCTTGGCGCCGAGCGAGGCCGTGCAGCGTTCCAGATTGTTGAGGGCCATATCAGGGTCCGGGGCGCGTTTAAGCATGGATAAGAGGGAGGGCGCCATACTGGCAAAGAAGGCGCGGGTTCTTGGGGAATCATGAAGCGGAGGAGCCTCTCTGGAAAGCAGCTCTATGTTTCGGTGGGCCTTGGTCAGGTCCTTAAAATTGTACTTTGCAAGCATACTTTCCATCTGCTCGACTGTGTGTTCGGGGTCCAGAATCAGGTCCACCTCCGGCGCGGAGGCCTCGCCCTCCTCTCCAAAGAGGTTATGGAATAAATTGTTAAGTATACGGTTGGTCCTCCTTGTATGCTTGCCCAGTTCCTTCTGGAACCTTTCCTGTGCCGTAGCCGTTTTTGTGTCACGGAAGCCGAGCTTTAGCGCAAGCTTACGCTGTTCCTCAACATCAGGGGAGAACTTGTGGACCTGCAGCTCATGCATGGTCTGTAGCCGGTGCTCAAGCGTCCTCAAGAACGTGTAACTCTCCTCCAGTGATTTCCTTTCATGTGGTTCGAGACATCTTGTCTCCTCCAACAACTCAAGGGAGCGGAGGGTGTTGTGATGTCTGATATCCGGATGCAGCCCGCCGTGGAACAGTTGCAGGAACTGCACCGTGAATTCCACGTCCCTTATCCCCCCAAACCCCGTTTTAACCTCCAGGTGGGCCTCGCCCTTCTTTTCAACCACACTCTCTATCCTTCTCTTCAATCTCTTTATCTCGTTTATCTCGGCCAGCCTCAGGAACCTCTGATACACAAACGGCGTGATACTCTCCATAAACGCCTTACCCAGAGGCATGTTTCCGGCCACAGGCCGGGCCTTTATCAGGGCCTGTCTCTCCCACGTACTGCCCTGGGTCTGGTAGTAATTGCAATAGGCGTTAAGCGACCTCACCAGGGGACCAAAGCGTCCCTCCGGCCTGAGACGGGTATCCACCCTGAAGACGTAGCCTTCACTGGTACTTGTCCTGAGTAGGTGTACCACCTGCTCGGCCAGCCTGTGGTAATATTCCGCAGCCGCAGCCTCCTCAAGCCCCAGACCCTCAGGTGAGTACACAAAGATTATGTCGATGTCGGAGCTGTAATTTAGCTCCTCGCCCCCCAGCTTCCCCATGGCAATGACCACAAAACCTATTTTCTCAGGGTCTTGCTCTTTAATCTGGAATTTTTCTCTAAGTTGCTCATGGGCAACACGCAGCGCCGCCTGCGCCTCTACCTCCGCAAGGTCAGTGATTGCCTTTGTAACCGTTGAGAGCGAGGCACCCAGCACCAGGTCAAGGTAGCCTATTCGCAACAACTCCCTCCGTTTAAACCTTCGCAGGGTATTAAGTCTTTTATCAAACGACTGAAGCACGTCTATCTCGGAGAACAATACCCTTCTCAGCCCGTCCTTGCTTGCAAACTTCTCCTTCTCATCAAGACCCGACAGCCAGTAAAAGTACTCCGGGTTCCGGATCAGGGTATTGGAAAACGCCTGGCTGGAGCCGAAGAGACCCACCAGCATATAGACAGACGACGGGTTCTGTCTCATGTAGGAATACAGGTTCATCCCGCTGCAGCATGCCGCGGCAAACCTCTCCATGTTGTTCAAGGCCGCGTCCGGGTCGGGGCAATCTTTCAATGCGTCTGTGAGGAAGGGCAACACCTCAAGGAAGAGCTCCGCCTTTGGCAGACTGCCGGCCAGGGCCTTGAGGTTTTTGCGGGCAAGCCTCGCATTCTGAAGTCCATAGCCTCTGAGAGCGGCGGATACTCTCGACTCCTCCATCTCCTCACCCAGGACTATGTCTCTTAATTCCAGTGAACAGGTGTCCGGCAACTTTGTCATGGAAACATCTCTTCCCAAACGAGAAATGAACAAGAAGGGACAAAAGTGTATGCGGGCAAAGACCGTGTCAGCGGCAAGTTTGTTTTAACGGGAACCCTGACGAATCCTGCCCCTGCGGGATTCTTCGCTCAAAAGACTCAGAATGACACCGGGCATTGGGGCAACCTTTTCAGAGGTCTTTAGCGTCTCTTTAATAAATACTCAAACACACCCATGGCCGCCAGGGCACCCTGGCCGGCGGCTATAACAATCTGTTTATCCTTAACGTTTGTAACGTCACCGGCGGCAAAAAGACCCGGAACACCGGTGGAGGTGTCACAGTCCACAACTATTTCCCCAAAATCGTTAATCGCAACAAGGTCCCTGGCAAGGGATGAATTTGGCCGCAGGCCGATTTCCACAAATATCCCGTCTACCGTCAAGCTCCTTTTGCCGCCGTTACCCTCCCGCGGCTTTACGGTAACACCCTTGACCGTTTCCTCACCCACTATCTGTTCAATCACGTAACCAATTAAAGGTTCAATATTTGCGGACGCCTTCACGCCCTCTATCAGCGGTGCCTCGTCCGCCCTCCACTGCCTGCGTGAGATGAGATATACCTTACTGGCAATCCTTGAGAGTTCAAACGCGGCGGAAAGGGCGGAATTGCCGCCGCCAACCACTGCCACGGTCGCATCCGCAAAGAGCGGGGCATCGCACGTGGCGCAATAGCTGACGCCTTTGCCACGATATTTTTCTTCGCCCTCAACTCCCAGCTCCCGGGGGTGAGCGCCGGTCGCAATCACGGCGGACCGGGCAGAGAATTTCTTGCCGGATTCCGTAACGGCGACGTAGTTACCGTTCACCCTGGAAAGCTCTGTGACCCTTTCACCCGTATGCTGCTCTATGTCAAACTGGTCCATCTGTTCTACTAATTTTTCCACAAGCTCAGGGCCTGTTATATATCGGAATCCCGGATAGTTTTCGATGCCAAAGGTGGTGGCGACCTGCCCGCCGACGTCTTTACTCACTATTTGAACGTCAATCCTCTTACGGGCGGCATAAATCGCCGCCGTTATCGCGGCAGGACCACACCCGATTATCAAAAGCTCACGCTCCGGTTTCATGGCTTACAGTTTTCCCTAAGAATCCTTTTTCTCTTCTCCCAGTAACTTGTCAAGCCTCTCCTGGTTAAAGCCCAGCATTACCTCACCATTCACTGCTATGACAGGAACGCTCCTGCCACCGCTGAGCTCTGTCATCTCTCGCAGCGCGTCCTTGTCCTGAGCCACGTTATACTCCGTGTACTTAATTCCTTTCTTGGCAAAGTATTCCTTGGCCTTCAAGCAATAAGGGCATGTAGGGGTAGTGTATATCTTCACCTCAGCCATGGCTACAACCTCCCAATAAGGATGTGTTGAAACTAAGGGCCCTCAAGTGCATACTATTATATACAATACAGGACTTCAAGGCCATTTCACACCACCCACAGTACCCGCTATACGGCCATCCCCAGCGTCTCCATGAGCTTTTCGGCGGCTTCGTCGAGGGGTAACCGTATGGCGGCGTCCGCGCGGCTGTCGTACTGCGTCGGCTGGAGGTTTATTATGATGAGCCTTGCCCCATGCCCCATCGCCACTTCCGGCATATCCGCCACGGGGTAGACTACCAGGGAAGAACCCATTACAAGAAGAAGGTCGCAGTGTTTCAGATATTCAACGGCCCTCTGATATGCCCCCCCGGGAAGTTCCTCGCCAAAAAGGACTATGTCGGGCCTTATCACGGCCCCGCACTCCGGACATAGAGGCGGGAGTTCTCCCTCCTCCACCCTCCTGATTATATCTTCCAGGCCGAACTCCTTTGGGCACGTACGGCTGGTGCACCTCCCGGTACTTAACCCGCCGTGCATCTCCATTACGTTTTTCGAGCCGGCCTTCTGGTGGAGTCCGTCTATGTTCTGGGTAATAACGCACTTTAGCCCAAAAGAATCCTCCTGCTCCAGCCGCGAGAGGAAACGGTGTGCCAAGGTAGGTCTGGCATTTTGGAAGCCGGGAAGGATTTCTCTGCCAAACTCGTAAAAACCTTTAGGGTTGCTGGCAAAACCCACGTCCGTAAAGAGCATCATCTTGGAGGGATCTTTCGCCCAAAGTCCTTCTTCGGGGCTTCGGAAGTCGGGAATCCCGGCCGAGGTGCTGATACCCGCTCCGGTCAGCGACACTATGCCGCGGGACTCCTTTATGATAGAGGCAACACTCTCTATCCTGTTGCTATCAGTACTCAACCCCGGGCCTCGCCTCAACGCCTTCTTTATAATAATGCTTCACGGCCCTTATCTCGCTTACCAGGTCCGCCGCATCGACTATCCGGGGATGGGCATTGCGCCCGGTTAAAATAAGTTCCACCCCCTTCGGCCTCTTCTTTATGAGATCCACCACCTGGCTGACGTCTATCATATTATAATCAATGAGCAGGTTTATCTCGTCAAGGATGACCAGCTCGTAGTCACCCGAGAGCACCGCCTCCCTCGCCCTCTCAAAACCCTTCTTCGCCAGCTCTGTGTCTTCCGGTGTGGGCTTGCCACATACAAACTTAGACGAGCCGAAACGTTCCACGGTGACGTTCTTCATCTCCCCCAAAATCTTCACCTCACCGCTCGGCCTCCCCTTGAGGAACTGGACCAGCAGCACCCTGTGTCCGTGTCCCAGAGCGCGTATGGCCTGGCCAACGGCGGCCGTGGTCTTACCCTTCCCGTCACCCGTGTAAACCTGTACTGTCCCTATCTTTTCCATATTGTGGGCATCCTATCATACAGGACAGAGTTAAGGCAATACTTTAAGTAGGGGCGACCCGCCGGGTCGCCCCTACCATCACTACAGGTTAGAACATCCGTAGGTCAAGGCAACCCCGGTTTTGTCATTGCGAGGGGTGTAGCCCCGAAGCAATCTCTTTAACGCACAGGGGATTGCTTCGCTACGCTCGCAATGACACCTGGGATACGGTGCGTCGAGACGTCATGCCATAGGCAGATGCGCCTTTGGCGCGCACACTGCGAGTAGATTCTTCGTATCGTTTGGAATGACAAACTGTTGCCGCAGGGCTAAAGCCCTGCGGCACCCATAAATGAGGCCGCTGATGTGGGCATAAAAAGGCCCCGGTTACGGATGTAACCGGGGCCTTTTTCACTGATTCAGACCAAAGACTTCAGAAAGGAGGTTGTTTCTACTGCTGTTACTTTCTCCTCCTCATTACTATGCCAGCTCCGAGTACAAAACCGATAATACCTCCAAAGATAAGTGCCAG
This sequence comes from Candidatus Bathyanammoxibius amoris, assembly GCA_024451685.1. Lineage (NCBI taxonomy): Bacteria > Pseudomonadati > Planctomycetota > Candidatus Brocadiia > Candidatus Brocadiales > Candidatus Bathyanammoxibiaceae > Candidatus Bathyanammoxibius > Candidatus Bathyanammoxibius amoris. The sequence goes on from JAMXCW010000010.1 coordinate 8,637, forward strand.
AGAAGGTATGCTCTTATACCTGCCCTTCTCCTTGAGGAGGCGGTCCGTATCCTTGGCCCTCATAAGCATGCGTGATTCACTCTCGATATAGGACAGTTTCTCAAAGACCTTGGAAGCCCCGTACCACCAGGAAATATCCTGCTGTACGTGAGCCGTTCCTTTATAGAGGAACGCCTTATCGCCAAACCACATATCCGTGTACCACCGCTCTATCTTGGATGGGTTGTACTTTCCGGGATAGAACACGCCGTAGACGCCGAGTATTGGCCCCAGCACGGGCAGCTTACCCTCCGTCTGTTTAAAGGCGTTGTAGATGGGTTCTCCAAGGAGACCCGGACCGAGCGCGTCAGCAACCACGTCACCGAGCGGGTAGATGTCCCTGTCCGCGGGGCCGGGATCAAACGCGCCGGCGGCAATCACGTCTTCTATCGCCTTCTGCGCCCTGTCCTGGAGACCCCAGACCTGGAACATAACGTCGTCCAGGTTTTCAAGAAACAACCTTCCCCAACGGGGGCTGTGGCAGTTGGTGCAAACCTCTATCCACTTCTCCCTCTTCTTCTTGCTCTCTGGACTGTAAATGTCCAGCTTATAGTCCAGGGGCGGAAGTTTTACGCCGTACGGGTAGTCCTTGAGTGACGACTTGAACTTCATGCCTTTAGGCGGCACCGTGCCCATTCGCCAGATACCCTTCGATACGGTGTTGTGAGTGTATTTGCCGTCAATGGAGTACATATGGCAGAACTGACAGGTCGGGGTGCGATAATCCTTGCCGGGTATCACCTCCGCGAGGGGCTTCTCAAAGTCCCACTCATCGCCTTCCATATCATATATGTAGCCCATCTTGGACTCACTGTAGGACTCGGCGTCCGGGTGGTCATAGCCCATGTGGCAACTCATACAGGCCTCGGGCCTTCTGCCCTCGGACGCGCGGAAGGCATGCCTCGTATGACAGATGTCACATTTCTCCGAGGCGGCGTGACAGTAGTCACAGCCGAACTGCAGCTGGCCGATGCCCATCCTGTAGAGTTCAGGATACCAGGGTACTATAACGTTTGCCTCCGTAGTCTGTGGATGGTTCGGTCTGCCATATTCCTTTTCAGACAACCACTCGTTGACCTCCTTAACGTGGCACTGGCCGCAGTGCTTGGAGGAAGGCATATAGAGTTCCTTATGGTCCTTCCCGTGACACCAGCTACAGTCCACCTCATCCAGCTGCTGGTTCAGGCGTTTTTCTATACCCTTTGTCTTTTCGGCAAAGTATTCGTTCTTCTTGGGGTTGGCGTGGGTAGATCCCCTCCAGTCGTTTACCAGGCCGGGGTTTAACTCCTCGTGGCACTTGACGCACTCGTCGGCCTTATATTTCTCCAAGAGCTGGTCGTAATACGTGCCGTCGGGCCTCACATAGTGCCTGGTCGGATACCAGTACATGTGCATGGCCGGCGGCTTGTAAAAGTCCATCCACGGCCCGCTTCCCTTCTCGAGGCCCACGTACTCCTCGTACCACTTCTTGAGGGTGTCGTTATCATAGAGTTCCCCGAGCTTCTCCTGGGCCTGGGGTTCAGGCGCCTTATACTCCTGTTGTTGCTCCTGTTGTTGCTCCTGTTGCTGCTCCTGTTGTTGCTCCTGTTGCTGCTCCTGTTGTTGCTCCTGTTGCTGCTCCTGTTGTTGCTCCTCGGCGACTGCGAGAATTCCCCCAGACACCCCAAGGAGTAGGGATAAAATCAACAGCGCTCCTAAAGGTCTTAGAAATCTCATAAATACATCTCCTTTTAAACTTCCTTCTTTAATCTCCATATTATTCTTTCAGCCAAGCCTCGGAAGGCGAGATATTCTCCGACTCCATCAACAGCTTGGAGTATTTGGTGAACCACCAATCTCCGGACTTGCCCCGTTTTTTGTAGTACTCGGGCCTCATCTCGTGGCGCCGGCTTATATGACAGTCAAAACACACGTTGTAAGGGCTGTTAACGCGGGCAATTTTCTGGCCCTCCTGAGCCTTCCCGATGTCCATAAAGTAGCTGTACAGCTCGCCCGGGCCATGACATCCCTCGCAGGTCACACCGGTCTCCGTGTACTTCCCGGTCTTCGGGTTATACCCGGTGGTGTGACACTTGTAACACTTCTTCCTGTACTCCTCATCACCGTCAACAAAGTCGGCGGCACGTTTTACTCTTTTAAAGCTTGTAAACTTGGTGCGCTTCCAGCGTTCTACGTGCGGGGCGGTAAGCCCGGTATGACAGCTCAAACACTTCTTGCTGCCCGTAAATATCGCATGTTCACCCGTTACGGTCAGATGCCTGAAATTTCCCCATACCGGGTTGAGATTGGGATCGGTTTCTTCGGGTGAGAGTTCGGTAAATTCGAGCCACAGCGCAAAAATCGCTTCCGCGCTCTCCAACCTCTTTTGCATCTGCCGTCTGTAAGGGAGCATGCCGCGGTGGGCCATCTCTTTCGCGAGCGCCCTTCCTTCTCCATCATGACATACCGTACACCCATAGACGTCGAACGGGAAATCCTTCACTATACGGTGCGATGCGATCAGCGCCCTTTCGTCTATATGGCAGGTCATACATCTGTCAACCTTGTCGCCGTTTTTTTCCTTTGCCCACGTAGCCGTGCCTTTCAGGAGTACCTGTTTAATCTCATACTTCGGGTTCCTAAGTTTTGCAATTTTCTCCGCTAATTTCTCTTTCTCCTCCTCATCAGTAGCGGCTTTAAGCTCGTTCTCGGCCAGCACCAGCTGCTGAGCATAATATGCCCTCTGGTACTCCATCCACAAAGGGTTGGTCTCCTCTTTCAGCCACAGATAGGACGACCATAAAAAGAGGATACTGAATAACAGGAATAGTTTACGTTTCATTTAACCACGTGCTCTCTTCTAAATATTAATCCACGGTGTAGCAAGGACGTATTTTATGCTAAAACCCAACCTCAATGCGACCTTTATGACGGTACCTATCATAACAAGCATAAAGAACATGGTGATGCTGTACCTTACGGGGCCAAGCTCTTTGTACCAGCGGTTCCACCTGCGGGCAGGGTAGTACATGCCCCCGCCGAAAAATGCGATGAGTAACAGCAGGCCTATGGCCCAGTGGGGGCTCCACAGCGGCGGCGGAGTAGGGAAGTCCAGGGTCCACTGCTCCCACGGCCAGAACCAGGCCCAGAAGGGTCCTCTGCAATATACCCCGATGAAGATAAGGAGAAACCAATATATAAAACCAAGGGTGAAAAAAGACACCGCAAACTTCCGTTCAGAGAACGTATAGTAACCGCAACCCCTGGGGTTATTGTCGATGTAAGGGATAATCATAAGACCCACGACTATAAACGCCGGCATGACAACACCGGCAAACCAGGGGTCAAAATACACGAGCACCTCCTGGAGACCCAGAAAGTACCAGGGGGCTTTAGCCGGATTTTCAGGTTCACCGGGGTTGGCCAGCTCTCTCAGGGGGGCATCTACGTAATAACTATAAAATAAGATGATGGTAAGGAACAACAGGCCGCAAAGGAACTCCTTGGCCACAAGATGCGGCCAGGTATGCACCTTATCCCCACCGGGTACCCTTTTTGCCTCTACTTCCTTGAAAGGAGCCTCTACACTTGCCATATAACCTTTCTACCTCCCGTGACCTTACAGTTGTCCTGAAAATCCATCCTTCCTCACGCGCCAGAAATGCAATATTATTAAACCACCTGCCAGGCCGGGCAGGGCGATGCAATGCCACACGTAGGCGCGAAGAAGCGCGGGTGCCTGGATGGACGTACCACCAAGAAGCGCAAAACGCAAGTCATTATCTATAGTAAAACCAAACCACTCGGAGAACGGCCCCTGATAGCCAATAAACGGGCTGGCTCCCGCCATATTCGTGCCAACCGTTATAGCCCAGTATCCCAGCTGGTCCCAGGGCAGCAGATAGCCGGTAAAACTCAAGAGCAGCGTCAGTACCAGCAGAACCACACCGACTACCCAATTAAACTGTCTCGGGGCCTTGTAGGAACCGGTCAGAAACACTCTAAACATGTGGAAGCACACAGTTATCACCATGGCATGCCCCGCCCAGCGGTGTGTGTTCCTCAAAAGCCTGCTAAACGGCACGGCGTTATTGCTCAGGTCAATCATGTCCGCATAGGCGCGGTTTACGTCTGGGGTATAATAAAACATCAACAGGACGCCCGTCAGGGCCTCGAATAAAAAGATGAAGAAGGTCAAACCACCCAGGCAGAAAGTAAAACTTATTTTTGCACTGTTCTTTTTTACCGTAAGCGGGTGAATGTGCATCCATACGTTGCCAACTATATGGAGCACACGGTTCCGGGACGTGTCAACGTATCCATGCCTGAATACCGACTTCCAGATATCACTTTTCGTAATGGATTCTTTGGCCTTATTAAGGTCAGGGAGCATGCCCTACTCCTTATTAAATAGTCAATGCCAACTCGCGCTCTATTATCTGGCTCGTGTCCACCATCAATTTACCGTTATCGGAGACGTGCATCTCGAAGTGGTACAGGGGTCTGGGGGCCGGCCCCGCGAAGTTCACACCGTCCCTATAATATTTGCTGCCGTGACACGGACACTCAAAGACACCCTTCGCTTCCGTCCAGTGCACCGCACAACCCAGGTGTTGGCATATCATCGAGATGGCGCTAAAACTATTACCCTCCCTTACGATAAACACCCTCCTGGCCTTAATTGTCACCACACTATGGTCAGGAAAGTCGGCCGGGTATCCCACGGGGAATTTCTTTGAGGGTTCAAACAGCACCTTCGGGATGAAAAAACCCGTAAAACTCATCATCTTTGCCGCAAACGCCAGAGTCGTGCCCAGAAAAATGGCCCATCCGGCATATATAAAAAAACTGCGACGGGTCGTCCAGGTAGTTACAAGATCCCCTTTTCCCAGGACCTCCCTCCTTTTTGCCCCCGTAATATCTTCTACAGTCATGGCAACCTCTCCAGCTTTCGCCCCTTAAATACATAAAGATATTGAGCTAAGAGATGTCGTACGTACACCATTAATCAAGTCACGACGCAATTGCCATACCGTTTTCATTTTCTTCCATTAAAGAAACGTGTCCAGTATCCCCACTAACCTTAATAACGTACCCATCATAGTAGCAAAAAAGCACTTAAGAAAATTGGCAAAATCAGACAAATTGCAACACAATACGCGCTTTCTGAAGCACGTTACATATAATAGACAAAAGGGGCATCATAAGACAGAAGTTTATTTTTGTCAGGTAGTTACATTTGTGCACCCAAGTACACGCCTTTGTGTACCCAAGTGTTCGCTCAGCAGCAGGCAAATACCCTTGTAATCACACTCACATTGGGCTATCTTGGGCCTACAACCCCACATTTCCATATTATAGGAACAAAAGTGAAAAAAGACCCCCCACCCGGAGCGGAAGAACACCACTTTTCGCCCAGACCGAACCAGGCCCACCTTATTAACTGGCATTTCTGGGACGATGACGCCTTTAACCGGGCCCGGAAGGAAGATAAACCCGTCTTTTTGAGCATAAGCGCAACGTGGTGTCACTGGTGCCACGTATTCGACGAGACCACTCTGTCAGACACGGAAGTAATCAAGCTCCTTAACCGGGAATTTATACCCATCAGGGTCGACGCCGACAAAAACCCGCATATACAAAACCGCTACCTGTCGGGAGGCTGGCCCACCAGCGCGTTTCTTACACCTACAGGCGACACCATCGCCAGCGGCACTTACATGAAACCCGACGATTTCAAGAAACTCGCCCAAAAGGTAAGCATGTACTATAAAGCCCACAAGGGAAAACTCTATGCCACAATCGCACATTCAAAGGTAAAGAAAAGCTTGGACAGAGAGAGCCGGCAGATACCGGAAGGCGAACCTGCAAAAGAGATAGCCGACCATGTGGTCGGCATTATTAAAGACATGTTCGACCCTGTTTACGGGGGCTTTGGTAACGAACCAAAATTCCCACAACAAGAGGCCATTGAGCTGCTACTCGCCGAATACCACACGTCCGGCGACAAAGAACTCCTGGATATGGCAACAAAAACCCTGGACAGTATGATGAAAAGCACCCTCTGGGATGAGGTCGAAAAGGGCTTCTTCCGTTACTCTACCAGAATGGATTGGTCAGTACCCCATTACGAGAAGATGCTGGAAGGTAACGCCGGATTTCTTAAGGACTATATCCTTGGCTACCAGGTCACGGGCAAAAAAGATTACCGACGGGTTGCCGAAGAAATCATTTCTTACGTCGACACCAGCCTGTCTTCCCCTGAAGGCGGTTTCTATGGCAGTCAGGACGCGGACGAAGAATATTATAAGCTGGACGGCAGGGAGAAAAAAACCCCTCCGAAGGTTGATACACACATTTACAGCAACTGGAACGGCCTGGTTATATCTCAATACATACGCGCCTATCAGGCCCTCGGCCGGAAGGCGTACCTCGACAGGGCCGTTAAAGCCCTGGAATACCTGACGGCCAGGGCACACAAGACCGGAACAGGCATGTACCACTATACAGTAAACGGTGAAGTAAAGTTAAGCGGGCTTCTTGTAGACCAGGTATATATGGCAGACGCCTTGATCTCCGCCTACGAGACCACTATGAACAGGAAATACCTGGAGACCGCGACAGGCATAATAAATCGCGCGATAAAGGATTTATGGGACCCGTGCCGGGGAGGTTTCTTTGACATCCCCGAAGAAAGCGCCCGTATAGGACATCTGGCTTTCCGGGAAAAACCCCTCTTAGAGAACGCCCAGGCCGTACGGGTCTTGAACAGGCTGTTCTATCTTACTGGCAAAGACAACTTTCACGAGTTCGCAGGTATGGCCCTGAAGACCTTCCTTAATAGTTATCGGGACTACTCCATACAGGCCGCCTCTTACGCCCTGGCTGTTATAGAGTATCTTAACCACCCCGTCCAGGTTACAATCATAGGCCCTAAAGAGGATGCGCGCACCCTGGCCCTGCATAACGAGGGCCTGCGGTTTTTCCTGCCGTGGAAGGTCATTCAGGTACTCGACCCGGAGACGGACCCCCTGCAATTAGGCCCCATAACGTATTCACCCGCGGAAGAACCCCTGGCCTACGGGTGTCGTGAGGGCGCCTGCTCTCCACCAATGCGCACCCCCGCGGAATTAAGGGACTTTATGAAGGGGAAACAATAGGACGTGAACCACTCGCAGTTCCCGCTCAACTTCACCCCAACATTTTACGCCATAACTATATAGCTGTGGGACAGGGATTTAGCAATTGACAATGACAGCCGCCTGGACTTAAAATGGAGTTTTTGCCGCCATGAATCCAAGTCAAACACTACAACAAGAAGATAAATTATCCGTCCTCAGGAAGTACAAGAAGTACGTAACAAAGGACGGCAGGGCTATCCTCTTTACCATCAAGTCGTGCCGCGGTGAGGAAGTAGATTGCCCCAACCTGCTTAACGCGCCCAGGCCGCTGGCCCGGAAGATTACAGAAAAGCTGGATGAACTGTCTTTCAATCAAAGGCTCTTTGATAAGATTCCCGCCAGGATACTGCCTCACATGACCTTCAAGATGGCTGTGGCCGGTTGCCCCAACGCCTGCTCCATGCCGCAGATAAAGGATTTTGGGGTAATCGCGCAGGAAAGTGTGGTCGTCGACACGGGCTGCGAATGCAACCTGTGCAAGAAGTGCCTCAAGGCATGCCGGGAGGGGGCCATAACCCTGAATGAAGACCGGACCGTTATCATCGACCAGGAAAAGTGCGTGGATTGCGGCCTCTGCGCCAGAGTCTGCCCCACAGGCTCCATAAAGATTGACAGGGTCGGATATGCAATCGTGCTGGGCGGCAAGGTGGGTAGGCACCCTCGCTTTGCGACAAAACTTGTGGACCTGGCGACGGAAAAACAGGTGTTAAAAGCCCTTGAGATATGCGCGGAAAGAATTTTGGCGGAAAAAGGGCGAAACCGCTACGGCTTCCTGAAAAAGGCGTCCTTCCACAGGGAACTCAGAGAGGCACTCGAAGAGGTGGCCTGACGCAGATAGTTATCCCATCCGCCGCCTTAGTATGACCAACATATACTCCAATGAAACTGGATAACGTAGACAAAAAGATACTGCAGCAGATACAGTCTGCCTTCCCCATCACCCCGAGACCGTTCCAGACCCTGGCCGAACAGCTCTCTCTGGAGGAGCCGGACGTGCTCAGGCGGATAAAGGCAATGGTGGAAAACAAGGTGATACGCAGGCTGGCGCCGATTATAGACAGCAAGGCCATGGGCAACACCGGCGGCCTGATGGCCATGAAGGTCCCCGAAGACCAGATAGAAGAGGTGGCGGAGTTGATAAACGCGTACTCAAGTGTCTCACACAACTACCTCAGAAAGGGTAGGAATAAGGACATCCCGTACAACATATGGTTCACAATGTCCGCCCCCGACGAGGAGGCACTGGGCAAAAATCTAGCGGAGATTGAGGATAAGACCGGACTGGTCGTAAGAAACCTGCCCACCACAAAAAAGTTTAAGATAGGCGTAAAATTCAACATATACCAGGGAGATTGACAAACACGCTTACAGGTAAACCATGGCCGACGAAACCGACATAAAACTGCTGAAACAGATACAGGACGGCATCCCGCTCACGGAAACGCCGTACCGGGACATAGCGTCCGCGCTGGGGCTCACCGAGGACGATGTAATCAGCCGGCTGGAAAGGCTTCTTGAAGAAAAGAAGATACGCCGCTTCGCCGCGTCCGTCGCCCACCGCAAGATAGGTATAACGTCAAACGCCATGACCGTCTGGCGTGTGCCGCCGGAGCGTGTCGACGAGGTCGGGCCCGTGATGGCAGCCTTCTCCGAGGTCACCCACTGCTACGAACGCCCCACCTTCCCCGACTGGCCGTACAACGTATTCACCATGATCCACGGCTACACCGACGGGGAGTGTGAACGCGTAATTGAGACCATAAAGGAAAAGACCGGACTCAGCGACTACGTAATCCTCTACAGCGAAAAAGAATTCAAGAAAACAGGGACAAGGATTTAATAAATAGACGAGGTAGAAAAGACTCCGCCTGCCATAGACATCTCCACCACATACCGGTACCATGTTTATCGTAATTGTTGTTCATCAATAATAAAGTTTGACAATGTCAGAAGACCCAAAGAAATATCTGAAACGAGGCGACAAGCTCTCTGATCAAAGTGATTATCACGCTGCCATACGGTACTACAACAGGGCGCTAAAAATCAAACCAAAGTACATCGAGGCATGGTATGGTAAAGGTTTAGCCTTGTACCACTTGGATAGCTATGATGAGGCCATTAAATACTTTGACAAAGTCATGAAGATTAAACCAAAGTATGCTCTAGCAGGGTTCGGCAAGTGTGCTGCCCTGTATCGGTTGGGCAGGTACGAGGAAGCTATTGAATACAACGATAAGGTATTGAAGATTACAGGCCCAAAACACCCCCTACCATGGTATGGCAAGAGTATAGCCCTGTATAAACTTGGCCGGTATAAAGAAGCAGAACAGGCAGCTAGAAAGGCGGCGAACTTAGGAGAAGATGTTCACGGATATGCTAACAACTGGGGAGATGTTCTTCTAAAGCTAAAGCAGTACGATGAGGCAGAGAACACATATCTTAGGGCCAACGAGCTTAAAGAGACGTGGCACTCTCATCTTGGACTAGCTAAGGTGTATATAGAACTTGGTGATGAACTTGGTGAAAAAGACCTTTACGAAGATGCCCTTGAGAACTTAAATAATATTCTCAAATTAGGCATTCCAGGAGACAAAGAAGACAAACTAGATTACTATTTTCAGAGGGGATATACGAATGCAAAGCTGGGGAACTGGAAAGAGGCGGAAAGGAATTTCCTGGAGTGTAAAGAAGACCCGAAGGCAAAGAGGAACATACGCAGGATAAAAAGTCGCCTCAAAGTCGATGGTCCCTCCTCAAGAAAACTCGTTTATGGAGGTTGGGCCCTTGCCGGTGTGTCCGTTGTTGTCTTAAGTATCTTTTGTGTGTTCTTCTTTATTAGTTCTAAGAACATTGATTCTGACCTTTTGAAGATAATAATACCAATATCTCTATTTTTTATCGCAGTAGGCGTCTGTCTACCTTACATCAGGTCATTAAAGGGTCCCGCAGGTATGGGATTTGAGAAAGAGATAAGTATCAGACCTGAATTTACACCACTCGAGCTCAAGCTTGAGTCACCGTCATTATAAAAATATTGTAGCTGCTCGATTTATCGAGCCATTTGTGTACGCCCCGTAAATAGGGCAACTACGGGTGGGGATTACCAGATTCTTCGCTGGCGCACAGGATGACAGTTAGCGGTGGCGTATTAACGGTGCGTCAAGAGTCACCATGCATAAACAATTATGACCCTACTTACCTGGAGTGTTTTTTTGCGTAGCGGATTATGACTTCTTCCTGTTCGGGGGTCTCGATGGAGCCGGGGCGTTTCTTGCGCACTTCTTTGACGGCGCTCTTGGCGCTGTAACCCCCGTGTACAAGGTAACATGCGAGCATGGTACCCGTCCTGCCGATACCCGCGTGGCAGTGCACCACCACCTTCTTGCCCATCTCTTTCATCCTGGTCGAGAACTCCACAAACTCGTCAATCTGTTCCAGAGAGGGTGCGGAAAGGTCTACAACGGGCACGTGCTTGTACTCAAAACCGAACTCCTCGAGAAGGGGCTTGTTGAGGGAATTCTCCGTGAGGGAGACTATGGCGTCTATGTCGTGTTCTTTGAGGAACTCAAAATCGCTTACCGTCGAGACCGGCATCGCCATGCCTGCTATCTCATCAGCCACAAGCCAGCTGAAATTCCTGGGCATACTTCCGACCTCAAATGATTACTTGCGTAACTACTCCCCAAGGGCCTTGAGGATGCCCCACTGCATTCTGTCTATCTCACCCTCGGAATACCTGCCCTGCCTCCAGCCGAAGTGAAACCCGTCGTCTTTGCGCCTCGGGATTATATGAAAGTGTACGTGAGGGACGGTCTGCCCGGCGCAGGGTTTGTTTGTCTGGAAGACGTTCAGGCCATCTGCTTCGGTGTACTCGGCAACGGCCCTTGCCAGCGCCGGTATCATCTCCGCCACCTTGCCCAGCTCCCTGCCGGGGATGTCCATTATCGTCTCATAGTGCTTTTTGGGTACAACAAGGATGTGGCCGTGGTTCACAGGGTTTATGTCCAGAAAGGCGAAGGCCTTTTTGTCCTCAATGAGCTTGACTGCCGGCAGCTCACCGTTGACAATCTTACAGAACGCGCACTCCTTCATTCCTTTTCTTCTTTCTTTCCGGTCTGCTCTTCAGGCTCTTTTTGCTCTTTCTGTGCCGCAGGCGCTTTTGCTTCTTTGGCCTTTTCTACCCTTGTCTCTTTCGCCCCGGCTTTAGCTTCTTTCTCTTTAGCCTCTACCTCTTTGGTCTCTATCTCTACAGTTTCAGCCTTTTGCCCTGCCGCCTTAGCCTTCGGCGCCTTTGCCCCGGCTTTTGTCGCCTCGGCCTTTGCGGCCTGTGGTCTCTTTCGCCCGGTCTTTTTGGTCTCTACCTTTGGCGCTTCGGCCTTTGGCTCGACCGCCTCTTCCTTCTTAGGCTCCTCACCCAGACCCTCAACCAGCTCGAAAATAACCCTGTCTGCGTTGTCACCAAGACGATTTCCCACCAGGCGAAGCTTCCTGTTTACTCCCCCCATCTTGTATTCCAGTACAGGGACCTTGCCGACCTTACCACCGGTAAGCACGCCCAACCTGCTCCCGGAGAGACGCATTATCCTGGTATAGCCCCCGTTTCTGGTCAAATATCTCTGCGCTATACCGCCGTCTTCCCGCCATTTCCCTTCGCCCACCAGCTTCTTCACCATCTCCTTGTCCCGCAGCCTTGACAAGATCATGCGGTAATAATGGACATAGGCGGCCTTGTCCGTATCTCTTTTCGAGACGGCTTTTCTCGCAAGGGTAATGAGCTTCTCTACAAACGGTTTTACCTCCTTGGCCTTGGGCAAGGTAGTGATAATTCTGCCATGGGTGAACAGGCTGGCCGCCAAGTTACGGCGCAAAGCGACCCTGTGGCTGGAGGTCCTGCTCAGATGTCTCCCTTTAACTCTATGTCTCATCCGAACTTACCTTTTCCTTCTTCTGCATGCCGAAACTCAGGCCGAGCTGGGCCAATTTCTTCTTGACCTCTTTGAGCGTCGTCCTTCCAAAATTCCTTATCGACAGCACCTCGTCTTCCGTGAGAGATATCAATTCTCCGATGGCCTTTATGTTTGCAGCCTCAAGACAGTTAGACGCGCGCACAGAGAGGTCGAGTTCCGTAACTGGTTTCTCCGACTGCGCCTGAAGTTCGTCTGTCACCTCTGCCTTCGACTCGGCCACGGCCTCCAGAGCAGGCTTCATGTCCAGGCGCGGCAGTTCGCGCCCTATTTCAAAAAGCTGTACAAACGGGTTAAGGTGTTTTCTTAATATCTTGGCTGCCTCTACCAATGCCATCTGCGGCGAGACGACACCGTTTGTCCACATCTCAATAATCAGTTTGTCGTAATTGGTTTTCCTGCCAACCCTGGTGTCCTCCGTATAGAACTTCACCTTTCTCACAGGAGAAAATATTGAATCCAGGGCAATCAGCCCTATTTCTGGTTCTTCCGGCTCGTTTTCTTCAGCAGTCACGTAGCCTCGTCCTTTTCTCACCTCCATTTCCACCTTAAAACTCACGTTATCTGAAAGAGTCGCTATGTGAAGGTCGGGATTAATTATCTCGGCATCACCCTCCGTGATAATGTCTTTCGCCTTTACCTCCCCCTTTTTACGCGCCTCGATCTTGAGCTTTCTCGGCTGGTCATCCTGGAGCTTCACTACGATGGACTTGATGTTGAGCAGAATATCCGTCACATCCTCGACCACCCCGGGAATGTACGTGAACTCATGTTTCACACCAGCGAACTTCACGGTAGTTGCGGCGCTACCCTCTAAGGACGATAGTAAAACTCTTCGAAGACTGTTGCCGATAGTAATTCCGTAACCCCTCTCAAAGGGTTCTACGGTAAACTTGCCGTACGTATCGGTCAGCGTCTCCTGGTCTACTGTGATGCGAGTCGGTAGCTCAAACCCTCTCCACCGAATTCGCATATTTCCCTCCCCTCTAAAAGCCTATTTTGTTTAAAGGAACCTTTTTAAACCTGATTATTTCGAACAAAGCTCGACTACCAACTGCTCCTGTATAGGAACTGAAACCTCTTCCCTCACCAACAGCCTAAGGACTTTGGCCTGCGGGGTGTCTTTATCCAATTCCAGCCACGGCGAATCAAAGCGTGGCGCATAACTCTGAAGATTGGTCGTTGCCATACCCACACTCTGCTTTCTTGTGGCCGGTTTAATAACATCACCTACCCTCACAAGGTAGGAAGGTATGTCGAGCCTTCTGCCGTTTACCATTATATGGCCGTGACCTATTATCTGTTTCGCCTCCTTCCTGGATGCAGCGAAGCAAAGAAGGTAGAGTACATTGTCCAGCCTCCTTTCCAGCAATACGAGTAGATTTTCTCCCGTGTTACCCTTTTGTCGTTCGGCCTTCTCAAAGACCTTCCTGAAAGACCTCTCCATTACGCCATAGGACCTTTTCAGTTTCTGCTTCTCCCTGAACTGCAGTCCATATTTGGACATCTTGCTTCTGCGCCAGAAATGCTGGCCGGGAACGGTTTTCCTCTTCGTAACGGGACACTTCACCGTATGGCAGCGGTTGCCCTTGAGGTACAATTTTGTCCCTTCTCGTCTGCACAACCTGCAGGACGGCCCATTGTATTTGCCCATCTCCTACTACACCCTCCTCTTCTTTCTGGGGCGACAACCGTTGTGTGGCAGTGGTGTCACGTCTTCGATGGATTTAACGCTAAGCCCTGCCATCTGAAGTGCCGTGATGGCGGATTCCCTGCCTGAACCGGGTCCCTTGACCTTTATGTCAAGCTCTGAGACCCCTTGCTTTAAGGCCTTATCAGCCACGTTTTCGGCGGCCTTCTGTGCCGCAAATGGGGTGCTCTTTCTGGAACCCTTGAACCCCACAGTCCCTGCCGATGCCCAGCATATGGTCTCTCCGTTCAGGTCTGTTATATTGATGAACGTGTTGTTAAAGGTAGCCTTTATGTGAGCCACCGCCCTGTTAACGGTGCGTCGTACATTCTTTTTGCCAGATTTGGCCATCAGCCATCCTCTCCATTGAAATGTTCAGGAAGAAACTTTTCTAATATTGAACGGACACCAAACTGATGACATAATCTCCTGTAACCGTCCATTCCCTTCTTCTTTCCAGACCTCAGTCTTCTCGCCGTTATGACAAGGTTCTTCGGCGTCACCGTGGGAGGGACTATCTCATGGAACGTAACATGATAACCGGCTCCCATTAAGACCTGTGCCCTTAAGGCATCCGTAAGAAGGTCTGCAAAGCGATAGCGCAGAGGGCCAAAATCCGTCAGGTCCTTCAACGGTTGCGTGGACCGTATCTGACCCCTGACCTGATTGTGGCAGCAAGGCACTACCATAATGTATGCCGCGTCCAACCTTATGCCTCTGGCCACTGCCTCGTCCGTGGCGGAGTCACAGGCATGGAGGGCAAGGACTATGTCTATCTTTTTCTCTCCCGGGAGCTTGAACTCCCGTGTCCGCCCTAACGAGAAATCCATGTTGTCGTAATCAAGCGTGACGGCAATCCTGCGGCACTTCTCCACAAGGGCCTCAGAGACGTCTACCCCGTAAAACGTACATTTCATACCGTCTAATTCCTTCAGTATGCGGTTCAGGGCGAAGGCCAGATATGATTTACCGCATGAGCACTCCAAAAATACCAGCTCATCATCCAATACGTCCTTGAGTGCGCGCAGGATATGCAAGGAAAAACCGACCGTTTCCTTGAACTTCTTTATTTCTCTGTGGCTGACGCCGCCGTCGGGACCTTCCCACCTGAGGGCACGCAGAAACTCACCGGAGGAAGTCAACACGGTGGAAATCGCCTCAGCGCTATACTCTGTATCCTGCAGAATGGTGCTCATATATTTATTAACCTTTTTCCACGCCCTTCTTGCCTGCTACGGTCCTTTTCCTACCCTTTCTGGTGCGGGCGTTTGTGCTTGTCCTCTGTCCCCTTACGGGCAATCCCATCCTGTGTCGCAAACCACGATAACTGCCAATACTCCTCAACAGGCTTATATTCTGGTTGGTCTGACGCCTGAGAGCACCTTCAACAACGTGGTTCTTTTCTATATAGGCCCCCAGGGTGCTTAACTGGTCTTCATGCAGGTCTTTTGCCCGAACGCTTTCGTCCATGTTCAGTTCCTTCAGAACTTTACCTGACAGGGTTCTGCCTATACCGAATATGTAGGTGAGTGAAATAACTATCGGCTTGTCAGCCGGTATGTCTACTCCCGCAATCCTAGGCATTAAAGACCCCTTCCTTTTGTCATCCCTGGCGTTGTTTGTGCCTCGGGTTGGTGCATACAACGCGAACCACGTTCTTACGCCTGATTATCTTGCAATGCTCACAGATACGTTTTACTGAAGACCGTACTTTCATATTGCTTTCAGAAACCCTTCCTGTCTCCGGCCCCTAGGGCTGACGGTAAATTATTCTCCCTCTATCCAGGTCATACGGTGACATCTCTATGGTTACTTTGTCGCCCGGCAGGATTCGTATGAAATGCATCCTCATCTTGCCAGAGACATGTGCCAGAATCTTATGTCCGTTCGGCAATTCTACCCTGAACATAGCGTTCGGGAGAGATTCTTTTACGACTGCTTCTACCCTTATAGGCTCCTCTTTAGCCATACACTCCTTGTTTATTCCCTTGTAAGTACCTCACAACCCGTATCAGTAACCACCACGGTATGTTCGAAATGGGCCGAGAGCTTACGGTCTTTTGTGACAACCGTCCACTTGTTGTCCAGCACCTCCGTCTCGGCACTGCCCTCACATATCATAGGCTCGATGGCCAAAGTGGTGCCCGTAAGCAGTGTCACGTCTCTGGCCAGCAGGGAATCACTCACATAATTCGGCACCTGAGGGTCTTCGTGCATGTCCCTTCCGATCCCATGCCCGGTATAATCCCTTACCACAGAATACCCGTTTGCCTCTGCATGCTCCTGTATGCAGGCGGCGACATGAGAGAGTTTTGTGCCGGACCTTATCGTCTTTATCGCCCTGTACAGGGACTCTTCACATACCCGTAAGAGACTCTCCGTACCGGGTGAGTTCTGCCCTATAATTAACGACACCGCCGCATCCGCCATATATTTCTTGTATTCCACGCCTATATCAACGCTCAGGACGTCGCCTTCGCTAAGTTCTCTCGAACCCGGTATACCATGCACCACCTCTTCATTGATGGAGGTGCATATGCTCCTTGGAAAGCCCCTGTAGCCCTTAAATACCGCCCTGCCGTTGTGCCGTTGGACATATTCGTCTAATTCCACGTCCAGAAAATCCGTAGTAACTCCAGCCTTCGCCAGCTCTCTTGCAAGATGCAGTGCCCCGGCAACTATCCTCCCGGCCTCCCTCATCCTCTCTATCTGTCTGGCGCTCTTGCACTCTATCATATCTCTTCCATGGA
Organism: Candidatus Bathyanammoxibius amoris; assembly: GCA_024451685.1. Taxonomy (NCBI): domain Bacteria; kingdom Pseudomonadati; phylum Planctomycetota; class Candidatus Brocadiia; order Candidatus Brocadiales; family Candidatus Bathyanammoxibiaceae; genus Candidatus Bathyanammoxibius; species Candidatus Bathyanammoxibius amoris. Next base: position 25,240 of record JAMXCW010000010.1, read on the forward strand.
CAGCGCATCCAAGTACTTAAAAATTTCGCCCCGTATGTCCACCACATCCTGGTCTGCGTCAATGGTATTGAGTGCGCCTCTTTCTTTATAATAGTCGATAAGGCCCGCCGTCTGTTCACGGTAGACCTTAAGTCTCTTTTTCGCAGTTTCTACATTATCGTCCGGCCTCTGCCCAAGCTTCCCTCCACACTTGTCGCAGACGCCGGCCTCTTTCGGTGGCATATACAGTTCGTGGTAATTGGCTCCACACGATGAACACAGCCACCTACCTGTAAGGCGCTTTACCGCCGTTTCCTCAGATACGGCAAAATAGAATACCATATCAACTTCCCGTCCCAACTCCTTCAGGGTCTTGTCCAGGGCCTTCGCCTGCACAAGGTTCCTTGGAAACCCGTCTAAAAGAAAACTCGAATTCTGGCCGCCTTTTGCCATACAATCCGCAACGATATCTACCACCACCTCGTCAGGGACAAGAAGACCTTTTTCCATATATTCCTTAGCCTTCAAGCCGGTCGCCGTGCCTGCCTGAAGGGCCTCTCTGAGCAGGTCGCCGGTAGAGACGTGCTCCATATTCCTTTCTCTGCACACGGCCTCAGCCTGGGTCCCCTTCCCTGCACCTGGAGGACCTAAGAATACGACGTTCATCCTCTCCTACCTCTTATCCTCCCCGTGCCACCGAGGAGTCCGCTGTAGTGCCTCATAGTCAGGTGGGCCTCTATCTTCTGTAGCATGTCCAGCGCAACACCCACCACTATAAGCAACCCGGTCCCGCCATAAAAACCTGCTATAGCACGACTTACCTCAAATCCCCTCGTCATCACCATCGGCAGCAATGCGATTATTGCCAGGAATGCGGCGCCAGCCAGGGTTATCCTGCTCATGACATTTTCGAGGTAATCAGCCGTCCGCCCGCCGGGCCTGATACCGGGGATAAAACTACCATAGTCCTTCATATTATCTGACATGTCTTTTGGGTTAAACTGTATCGCCGTCCAAAAGTAACAGAAGAAGGCTATAAGAAAGCAATAGAGACTCACATAAACAATCCCGCCCTGAAGGGCCTCAGTCAGGCGTGAGGTCATCCAGTAGCCGAGACTGTTGGGTTCAAACCTCACCTGCAGGCCCTGTAAGATTGCGGTTGGAAATATAAGCAGAGACTGTGCAAATATGATGGGCATTACCCCCGCCTGGTTTACCCTGAGCGGGAGAAAGTGCTTCTGGCCACCATAAACCTTTCGCCCGCGGGTGTGCTTTGCCTGCTGGACGGGGATGCGTCTCTGGCCCTGGGTAATATATACTACCCCGGCTACTATGGCCAAGAAGGAAGCTATCAACATTAACAGCTTAAAAATGCCTATTTGATGCTCAGCCGGAGCAACCGAGAACGTGAAGTTCGAGACAATCTGGGAGAATGCCCAGGGGAGACGGTCTACAATACCCACCATTATTACTATAGAAATGCCGCTTCCTATCCCAAATTCATCTATCTGCTCTCCTATCCACATCAAAAACATGGTCCCTGTGGTAAGCAGCAGGGCGGCCATGAGCTGAAAGCCCATGCCCTGGAGATACACCGGCACCACCGGCACGTTGTTTATCTCTATCGTGTAGAGTGTGCGGGTAAGGATAAAGGCCTGAAACATACAGAGACATACGGTGGTCATTCTCGTATACTGGTTTATCTTCTTTCTCCCCGCATCTCCTTCCTTGTTCAGTCGCTCTAAGGCCGGAACAACCCCTACCAGCAGCTGAAAGATAATGGACGCGCTTATGTAGGGCATAACCCCCAGGCCAAAGACAGCGCCTGACGCAAGGGCACCACCGGCAAAGAGGTCTACCAGGCCGAGAAGCTGGCCTACACCCGTACCCGTAAACTGCACAAAATATGTCTTCAGGACTTCTGTATCAATACCGGGTATCGGAATAAAGACCCCGACCCTGCACAGGGCGATGAGGCCCAGGGTGATCAAGAGCTTGCGCCGCAGTTCGGGTATCTTGTATATGTTTTGTAACTTTTCTATCACTCTATTACTTTCGCCTCACCACCTGCGGCCTTTATCTTTTCGACGGCGCTCTTGCTGAACTTGTGGGCAAAGACCTTAACCGGTCTCTTGAGGTCGCCGTCCCCCAGGACCTTTACCCCGTCCCCGTACTCTTTCTTTATGAGACCGGATTCCAGAAGGGTTTTAACGTCTATAACGTCTTTACCCTCCAGAGAATTGATCTGACTCAAGTTTATTATGCTAAAGGTTTTCTTGAAAATGTTTGTGAAACCCCTCTTCGGGATGCGGCGCACCATAGGCATCTGCCCGCCTTCAAAGTAAAGCCCCGTCTCAGTCCCCGAGCGGGCCCCGGCACCCTTTGAGCCCCTGCCGCACGTCTTGCCGAGACCGGAACCCGGACCGCACCCCAGACGTTTCTTCCGCCGCTTCGGTTCGCCATATGTCTTAACGTCCTTCAGGTTCATTCCAGGTCTACCCCTCTGAGTTGGGCTATATGCTTGGGGTCTTTCAAGGAACGCAGCCCCTCCATAGTGGCCTTCACGATGTTTAACGGGTTCCTTGAACCATAACACTTCGTCAGTATATTCCTTACCCCCGCCAGCTCTACAACCGCCCGCACGGCCGCACCGGCCTTTATCCCCGTACCGGGGGCCGCAGGTTTTAAAAACACACGGGCGGCGCCGTATCGACCCCATATCTCGTATGGGATGGTATCACCCTTTAAGGCAACGTGCGTTAGAGTCTTTTTGGCCTCCTTTGTGCCCTTAGATATCGAACTCGGCACCTCTCTGGCCTTGCCGAAGCCGACTCCCACGTTTCCCTGCCTGTCTCCAACAACTACCAGGGCACTGAAGCTCATGTTCTTACCGCCTTTGGTAACCACCGTACAGCGGTTTATGGTAACTACTACTTCTTCGAGGGCTCCTATTTCCTTTTTCTTCTGCGGTTCCGCCAAGTCTCCTCCTCTTTAGAATTTCAGCTCTGCCTTTCGAGCCGCATCAGCAAAGGCCTTCAACCTTCCATGGAACTTATAGGCACCCCTGTCAAAAACCACCTTGCTGACGCCGACTTTTTTTGCCTCACCTGCAATCTTCTCTCCTACCAGTTCCGCCGCCTTCTTGTTACCTCCCGAAGGAAGCTTTGCTTTGACGTCCGAGGAGAGGGTGGAGGCGGATGCCAGGGTTCTGCCCTCGCTGTCATCAATCAACTGACAGTACAAATTCTTAAGGCTCCTGTACACGGTGAGACGTGGCCGCTCCTTGGTCCCGAACACCTTCCGGCGCACCCGTAGATGTCTTTTGCGCCTTCCGTTCCATTTTTTCTTTTGAGGGTCCACGCCGTTAAAGAACCTCCTTTACTGCTGTGCGGCGAAGGCCTTGCCAGCCTTCCTCCGTACTACCTCGTCCTTGTATTTTATGCCCTTGCCCTTATACGGTTCCACCGGCCTCAACCTCCGCACCGTGGCGGCAAACTCTCCCACCTGCTGTTTGTCTATGCCTGTCACAGAGAACTTTGCGGGATTCGTGGGCTGTGTGACCTGTACCGTTATCCCTTCAGGAACCTCTACCTGTTTCGGCTTGCTGTGACCTAACGCCAGCACCAGGTTCTTTCCCTGCAGCTTCACGTTGTAGCCCAGCCCCACTATCTCCATCTCCTTCGTGAAACCCTTTGTCACGCCTTCTACGGCGTTGGCCACAAGCGTCCTCCAAAGGCCCTGAAAGGCCCTTTGTCTCGAATTGGTGGTAGGGACCTTTATCCGGATAGTCCGGTCCTTGGAGTCGTACTCCGCCGTCACTACGGGATGAAGGGTCTGGGAGAGCTGTCCCTTAGGGCCCTTCACCTTTACGGTACGCTGGTCTGATATGCTGACGTCCACACCCTGGGGGACGGCTACAGGTAACTTTCCTATGCGAGACATAATTGTCTATTCTCCTACCAGACCGTACATAAGACCTCTCCACCGACTTTTGCCTTGCGACATTCCCTGTCACTCATAATACCGCCGGAGGTGGACACGATGGCGATACCCACTCCACCCAGGACCTTTCTCATTTCGTCTACACCTTTGTACAACCTGCGTCCCGGCTTACTCTCCCGCTTCAGTTGACGTATAACCCTTTCTTTCCGACGACCGTATTTAAGATAGATCCTGATGACGCCCTGCTTGTCGTCTTCTGTTTCCTTATAGCCCTTTATGAACCCCTCGTCTTTCAGCACTTTCGCAATCGCACACTTCACGTTCGAGCGAGGCACGTCCACACTTTCATGCGTCTTCATGTTCGCGTTTCTGATACGCGTCAACATGTCTGCTATGGGGTCGGTCATCATGGCGTCTCTCCTACCAGCTTGCCTTTCTGACTCCGGGTATATCTCCACTGGAGGCCAGGGTCCTGAAGCAAATCCTGCATATCTGGAACTTGCGGTAATATGCCCTCTGCCTGCCGCATAGTTTACAGCGGTTATACTTGCGGGTCTTGTATTTCGGTTCTCTCTTCGTTTTTTCTAATAGAGCTTTCCTGGCCATATCTTATTCCCCGAACGGTGTGCCTAACATACGGAGTAATTCCTTGGACCTTTCTTTACGCTTACCGCTTATGACTATGGTTATATCCATGCCCTGAACAAACTCTACGTCATCAGGGTTTATCTCTGGAAAGACCACCTGTTCCTGTATGCCGAGGGTGTAATTCCCCGCCTGGTCAAAGGCGTCTGGGGACAGTCCCCTGAAATCCTTTATCCTCGGGAGGGTTATGCTGACTAGCCTGTCCATAAATTCGTACATCCTCACGCCCCTCAACGTGACCTTGCACCCGATGGCGTCTCCCTTCCTGAGTTTGAATCCCGCTACGGATTTCCTGGCCTTGGTAACTGCGGGCTTCTGACCCGTGATAAGGCCGAGTTGCTTCTGGGCATCTTCGAGGCACTTCTTGTTCTCCAGGGCCTGACCGACTCTCATGTTTACGACTACCTTGGAAATCCGGGGCACCTCCATGATGTTCTTATAGCCAAACTTCTTCATCATCTCCGGGGCGACCTCTTCCTTGTAGCGCTTCTCTAACCTGGCCATTACCTTATGCCTCGACTCCCGCGGTTATTACGTGTCCGCATTTGTAACAAACCCGAGCCTTTGACTTTCCTTTTTCCTGTTTGATACGGGTCCTGACGCCTTTGTTAAACTTTGCACAATTTTTGTTTGTACACACCACCAGCACGCTAGACACCGCGACAGGGGCCTCTTTCTGCACCCTGCCTCCCTGCGGGTTCTTTTGACTGGGACGAACGTGTTTGTTTATATAATTAACACCCTCTACCAGCACCCTGTTCTTCTTGACGAAGACCATCAACACCTTTCCGGTCTTCCCGGCCTCATCCCCGGCCATAATTTGAACTATGTCCTTCGCTGCTATATGCATACCCTGTTCTCTTCTCTACACGACCTCCGGGGCCAGAGACAATATCTTCATAAAGTTCTTCTGCCTCAACTCCCTTGCAACGGCACCAAAGATCCTGGTTCCCCTGGGATTACCATCGTTGTCAATAATAACGACCGCGTTCTTGTCAAACCGCAAATAAGAACCGTCTTCCCTGCCGATGTTGTTTTTCGTACGCACTATGACACCCTTTACCACCTCGCCCTTCTTCACCTCCCCGCCGGGCATGGCCTTTTTCACCGAGGCCACTATTATGTCACCGACCCCGGCGCACTTCTTGCGGGACCCGCCGAGCACCTTTATGCACATGACCTTCTTGGCGCCCGAGTTGTCGGCCACATCCAGTCTTGAATATTCCATTATCATGACTATGCCGCCTTTTCCACTATCCGTACCAGCCGCCAGCGTTTGGTCTTGCTGAGGGGCTTTGTTTCCATAATCTCCACCTTATCGCCTACACTCGCCCTGTTCCCCTCATCATGGGCCTTGTAGACGGTGGTCCTTCTGATATATTTACCGTAGCGCGGGTGCTTTTTCCGCCTTTCCACTTTCACAACAAGGGTCTTGTCCATCTTGTTGCTGCTCACAATGCCCATTACCCGCTTTCTCCCGCTCCTGTCTTCCATTTCTACTTAGTTTCTCCAGAATACAGTTTCTTATTGATGCCAAGCTCCATCTCTCTAAGTACCGTCTTGGCCCTTGCTATGTCTTCTCTGGTTCTTGCGTATTGCGCAGAGTTCTTGAGCTCCCCTGCCTGCCACTGGATCCTGAGGTTTAACAGCTCCCTCTTACTGCCTTCCAGCTCTTCTAATATCTCTTCGTGTGATTTGGCCCTGAGCTCTGCGGTTTTCATCGCTACAGCCTCCTGGTTATCATCCTGACCCTAACCGGAAGTTTATGTGCTACACGGCTAAAGGCCTGTTTTGCCATAACCTCGGGTACGCCCCCGATCTCGTACAGCACCGTACCGGGTTTTACAACGGCAACCCAGAATTCAGGTTCACCCTTGCCCTTCCCCATGCGTGTTTCAATAGGCTTTGAACTAACGGGTTTATGCGGGAATACCCTGATTATGAGCTTTCCCTCTCCCTGCAGGAAATGGCTCACGGCTACCCTCCCCGCCTCCAGCTGCTGTGCGGTGACAAAGCAGGACCCCATGCTCTGCAACCCGTACTCCCCGAAGGCCACGGTATTGCATCTGGTGGCGTTGCCCTTGATACGTCCGCGCTGGTTCTTCCTAAACTTGACTCTCTTTGGCATCATACGCATAGCGGCGTTTCTCCCCTGGGGCAAAGTTCCCTTTGTATATCCAGACCTTCACACCTATGGTACCGTATGTGGTAACGGCCACGTGAAATCCGTAATCAATATTTGCTCTTAAAGTGTGCAGCGGAATCTTGCCGTTGCTGACGGACTCCGTTCTGGCTATTTCCGCTCCTGCCAGTCTGCCCGCTATCTGCACCCTACACCCCTCTGCACCCGCGTTCATGGTCACGTCCAACGCCTTTCTCAGCGTCCTGCGGAATGCGGCCCGTCTCTCCAACTGTTCACCCACCGCCTCCGCAACAAGCTGGGCATCCAGCTCAGGCTTATTTACTTCCTTTATTTTTACCGTCACCTTACGTCCTGCCAGTGACTCCAGCTCGTCCGTCAGTTTGTCTATACCGGCGCCCTTGCGCCCGATAATAAGACCGGGACGGGCCGTGTGCAGGGTAATTCTGGCCTCTTCCCTGGTCCTCTCTATCTGAACAACCGGTATGCCCGCGAAGCGGTAGTTTTTCTTGATATGCTCGCGGATATTTCGGTCTTCGACAAGAAGTGTACCGAATTCCTTCTTGTTGGCGTACCAGTTTGAACGCCAGTCCTCGGTTATGCCTATCCTAAATCCCCTGGGATGAACCTTCTGGCCCATGGCGTCTACTTCCTCCCTATTGCTTGTTTTCGTCCGAAAGAACCACGGTAATATGACTGCTCCGCTTCTTAAGCGGCGCCCACACACCACGGGGTCTGGCCCAGTGCCATTTGCGTACGGGCCCGCCGTCGATCCTTATCTCGCTCACACGGAGGGCATCCAGGTCGCCTTCCATAGTCTCCTCGGCATTGGCCAGCGCAGACCTGAGCGTCTTGTCTATCATGCATGCGGCCCTCTTGCGGGTGACGCGAAGCACCTGCAGGGCATCGTTTACCGATTTACCCTTTATCAGGTCTGATACCAATCTCGCCTTCCGCGGGGAGATCTTTGCATATCTACAAATCGCCTTTACCCTCATAGCTGTCTCTGCATGAACTCCTATTTCTTTATTATTCCCTTCTTCCTGATTCCACTATGGCCCCTGAACACGCGGGTAGGAGAAAACTCGCCTAACCTGTGCCCCACCATGTCTTCCGCAACAAAAAGCTTATTAAATATTTTGCCGTTGTGGATAAGAAAGGTATGGCCGACAAACTCGGGAATGATGGTACAGGCCCTGGCCCAGGTCTTTATGGGGTCCTTCAGGCCGGACTCTCTCTGTTTCTCAACCTTCTTCATAAGTTTTTCATCTACGTACGGGCCTTTTTTTACCGAGCGGCTCATTTTATATTACTACCTCTTTTTTGTCTGTCGCCTGCGTACTATAAACTTGTTGCTGGGGGCCCTCTTGTTTCTGGTCTTGCCCCCTTTGGACAACACACCGGTGGGGCCGCAAGGCGGCCGACCGCCGTGTGACCTTCCTTCGCCTCCTCCCATGGGATGAGCCACGGGGTTCATGGCGACCCCTCTTACAGTGGGCCTTATACCCATGTGCCGTCTCCTGCCGGCCTTGCCAAAAGTTACGTTGCTGTGATCAGTGTTGCCAATCTGTCCTATTGTCGCCCTGCAGTTCTCGTGAATCTTGCGTATCTCGCCGGACGGCAGGGCTATCTGTGCATACCCGGCGTCACGGGACAGGAGCTTGATCATGCTGCCCGCAGACCTCGAAAGTTGCCCGCCGCGACCTATCTCAAGTTCGACATTGTGTATTTCCATCCCAAGGGGAATGTTCTTGAGCGGCATGGAATTCCCCGCCTTTGGTTCGACCTTGTCCCCGGAGACGACAGTCTCTCCTACCTTCAACCCCTCGGGCGCTATTATATACCTCTTCTCTCCGTCCCTGTAGTGCAGAAGCGCTATCCGCGCGGACCTGTTGGGGTCATATTCAATTGAGGCTACCTTTGCGGGGATATCGTGCTTGTCTCTCTTAAAGTCTATCTTCCGGTATTGCCTCTTTTCTCCGCCACCTATATGCCGGGCCGTCATCTTGCCCCGATGGTTCCTCCCGCCCGTCCTGGGAAGGGGTGTCAGCAGGCTTTTCTCAGGCTTTGTAGTAGTTATCTCTGAAAAATCTAAGACGCTGCCGAAGCGTCTGCCCGGAGATGTAGGTTTGTATTTTCTCATATACCGCGCCTCTAATAGCCCAAGTCTATCGTGCCACCCTCTTCAAGGGTTACTACAGCCTTCTTCCAGACGTGAACCTTCGTCAGACCGAACTTAGTCTTTTTGGACTTGCCCCGCTTGTTCATTGTCCTTACGTCTTTAACCTTTACGTGGAAGAGTTTCTCCACCGCCTGCTTTACCTGTATCCTGTTCGACTTCCTGTCCACCTCGAAGTGGAAGGTATTGTTCATGTCTCTGTCGGCGACACTTTTTTCGGTCTGTAAAGGTCTCTTTATAATCCTGTATATATCCAACGTCTCTTATCCTATATTACCAAGCTCGGAACGAGTGATGAGCAGTCTACCGTGTTTTATTATCTCGTAGGCGTTTAACTGGGTGGCTTTCATGACCTTCAGGCCTGGGACGTTTCTGGCAGATTTCCAGATTGTATGGTCATTGTCCTCCGCTACCACCAGGCAGCTGCCCTCTATACCAAGTGCCTTCAGTAAACTGACCATCTTTTTTGTACTGGGTTTACTGAATTCCAGCTTGTCTATGACCTTTACCTCTGCGTCCAACAGCTTCCCTAACATGGCGGAACGCAGCGCCTGTCTCCTGGCCTTTTTGGGCATATGGTACGAGTAATCCCTGGGTTTGGGACCAAAGACCACACCGCCACCGCGGAACAGGGGTGAACGCAGTGAGCCTGCGCGGGCCCTGCCGGTGTGCTTCTGGGCCCAGGGTTTCTTACCGGTGCCCTTTACCTCGGCCCTGGTCTTGGTACAGGCGGTACCAACCCTCCTGTTCGCCTCATACATGATTACGGCATCTTTGAGGAGGACTTTACGCACCTCGCCGCCAAATCTGGCCTCTTCCAGTTCCAGCTTCTCTACCTCTTTACCTCTGGTGTCGTAGACTGCCAGCTCTATCACGATTTCTGCCCCTGCTTGACGCTGTTCCTTATGATTACATATCCGCCATCGGCACCAGGCACGGCACCTTTCAATAAAAGCAAATTCCGCTCCTTGTCCACCCTTACCACCTCTAGATTTTGCACGGTTACCCTGGCCTGGCCCATGTGCCCCGCCATCTTCCTTCCCTTCCATACCCTTGAGGGATACGCGCTACAACCGATGGACCCTAACATCCTGGGTTTGACGTGGCCGTGGGTCATAGGCACCCCGCTGAATCCCCACCTTTTCATAGGCCCCTGAAAACCCTTACCCTTACTGAGGCCGATAACGTCCACCTTTTCTGCGCCTTCAAACATGTCGACCTTCAAGGTTTGACCGATCTCTACGGCCGGTTCTCCATCGTAGGCCACCTCACGAATGAACCTCTTCGGCCCTGTGCCTGCCTTCTTTGTGTGGCCAATATGGGGCTTTGTGACACTCTTTTCCTTCCGGTTGTCGAACCCCAGCTGAAGCGCCGAATAGCCGTCTCTGTCAGGGGTCTTTACCTGAAGGACGTTGCATGGTCCCACCTCAATGACGGTGACGGGTACTCTGACACCGTCGTCACGGAATACCTGAGTCTTCCCTAATTTTTTTCCAAGCAGGGCACCAATCATTGCGGAACCTTTCCTTAAAAGTAGTTTCTCGCAGGTCTCACTTAGTACTTTAAACCTTTATCCTTATCTCAATCCCGGCAGGCATGTTGAGCCTGTTGAGTGAGTCCACCGTCTTGGCCGTTGGCTCTACTATGTCTATAAGACGTTTGTGCGTCCTGATTTCGAACTGTTCCCTGGATTTCTTGTCCACATGGGGAGACCTGAGTACGGTGTACCTCTCAATGCGGGTAGGAAGTGGTACAGGGCCGGAAACCTTTGCTCCTGTTGCCTTTGCCGTCTCCACTATCTCGGCCGCGGCCTGGTCCAGCACCTTCTGGTCGTAGGCCTCCATACGTATCCGAATCTTTTGATCTATTACCATGTCCAACCTAAGGGAAAAGAGTCAATCTTACTTCGTTTTCATCTTATGTCAAGGTTTAAACAACACTTGCGTAGACTTCTTTGGGCGCGGCCTTGTAGTCAAATGGTTCCATAATATAGCTTCCACGACCGCTGGTTAACGACCTGAGGGTTGTGGTATATCCAAACATCTCGGCCAGTGGCACCAGTCCTTTAATTATCCTCACGCCGCTGCCGACACCCAACTCCTGTATCTCTGACCTGCGCCCATTCAGGTCCCCAAGGACGTCACCCAGATAGGATTCAGGTACTGCCACCTCTACTTTCATTATGGGTTCAAGCCGCACCAGGCCGACCTGCTGGATACATTGCACAATGGCCCGTGAAGCTGCGGTATAAAAGGAGAGCTCAGAGGAATCTACTGCATGGTGAGAACCGTCTGTCAGGGTGGCTTTTATATTTATAAGGGGATAACTGCCGGCAACGCCGCCCCGCGCAGAGTCTACGATGGCCGCCTTAACATGCTTTATGTACTGCTTGGGGATGGAACCCCCGACAATCTTATTCTCAAAGATTACCGGATGGGCGTCCTTGCACGGCTCAAAGGTTATTACCACATGACCGTACTGCCCGTGACCGCCTGTCTGCTGTACGAATTTCTCGTCTATCTCTACAGACTTGGCTATCGTCTCTTTATAAGCGACTCTCGGAGTGCCTATGTTTGCATCCACCTTGAACTCGCTGAGCATACGGTTCTTCAGTACCTCCAGATGCAGTTCTCCCATGCCGGACATTATAAGCTGCCCTGTTTCATCGTTCATGCATGCAGTAAACGTGGGATCTTCCTTCTTCAACCTCGCCAGGGCGTAGACGAGTTTTTCTTTCTCCGCCTGGGTCTTCGGTTCGACGGCCATGGATATAACCGTTTCCGGGAAGTGCATCGGCTCCAGCAGTATCTGGTGTTGACGTTCGCAGAGGGTGTCGCCGGTAACCGTATCCTTCAGACCCACTACGGCCACTATGTCGCCTGCCGTGGCCTTTTCTACCCGCTCACGCTCGTTGGCGTGCATCTTATAAATACGGCTTACCAGTTCCGTTCTGTCTGCCCGGGGGTTATATACCCTTTGCCCTGAACGCAGATTGCCAGAATAGAGACGCAGGTAGGTCATGTCTCCGTGCTTGTCTGCGAATATCTTAAAGGCGAGAGCCGCAAGGGGTTGGTCGGGCGAGGGTTCTCTGGTCATTGTGTCTTTTTTTTGGGGATGGGTTCCGGACACCGGCGGGATCTCGAGGGGAGAGGGGAGGTAATCACATACGGCATCAAGGAGCATCTGCACTCCTTTATTCCTGAACGCCGTGCCGCAGAGCACGGGGCAGAACTTTGAGCTCACGGTGCCCTGCCGGATGGCCTTCTTTATGTCTGCCTCCGTTATAGGTTCTTCCCTCAGATATTTTTCCATAAACCAGTCTACTTCCTCCGCGATATCCTCTATCATTTTTTCTCTCAGCATGGACGCTTCGGGGAGGTATTCCTCGGGCACGTCGACCACCTCATAGTTTTTGACAAGCTCTTTCTTTGACTCTGTGTCCTCATACAGCCAGGCCTTCATCTTCACCAGGTCTATGCAGCCTATGAATTTTTGTTCCTTGCCGATGGGCATCTGTATGGGTATCGCCCTGGCGCCCAGCTTTTCTTTTATGTCTGCAACGGCACGAGCGAAATCGGCACCAACCCTGTCGAGTTTGTTTATGAAACAGAGCCTGGGCACATTATATTTGTCGGCCTGCCGCCATACGGTTTCAGACTGTGCCTGCACGCCGGCCACGCCGCAGAATACGCATATGGCCCCGTCCAGCACCCTGAGCGACCTCTCCACCTCTGCCGTAAAGTCAACGTGTCCCGGGGTGTCTATAATGTTTATCTGGCTCTCGCCCCAGGAACACGTGGTGGCCGCCGCGGTAATGGTTATACCCCGTCTCTGCTCCTCCTCCATCCAGTCCATTGTGGCCGTACCCTGATCCACCTCTCCTATCTTGTAGGCCCTGCCTGTGTAGAAGAGTATCCTCTCGGTAAGGGTCGTCTTACCCGCGTCTATGTGCGCGGCTATTCCAATGTTGCGCAGTTTGTTAATGTCTAACTTCTTTTCCATAAGTGCTTTCTACCACGTGAAATGGGCAAACGCCTTGTTTGCATCGGCCATCTTGTGTGTATTTTCCTTCTTCGTATATGCGGCACCCTGTTTTCTATATCCGTCCAACAGTTCATCGGCCAGCCTTCTGTGCATGGGGCGGCCCTTTTTGGCCTTCGCGGCCTGAAGGATCCACCTGATACTCAAAGAAGTCTGCCTCTTTCTGGGGACCTCTATGGGCACCTGATATGTCGCCCCGCCTATGCGTCTGGAACGCACCTCTACCATGGGCTTCACATTGTTTATGGCCGCCTCAAGGACTTCTATCGGTTGTTTGTCCTGAACCTTTTTTGCTATGTAGTCCATGGCGTCATAAAACACCCCTTCGGCCGTACTCTTCTTGCCCTTTCGCATCAGGCAGTTTATGAACTTGGCCGCCAGCTTGCTGTTATATCTTACGTCCGGTTTTAGAAATACCTCTGTGCTTTTATACTCAAGCCCCATAGATTGCCTCCCTACTTAGGACTCTTTGCGCCGTATTTTGAACGTCCACGTTTTCTCCCCGTCACGCCGCCAGTGTCCTGAGTACCCCTGACTACGTGATACTTTACCCCCGGCAGGTCTCTAACCCTGCCGCCTCTAATCAGGACGATGGAGTGTTCCTGTAGATTGTGGCCTTCTCCAGGGATATAGGCGGTGACCTCTTTCCCATTAGAGAGCCTCACCCTGGTTACCTTCCTGAGGGCGGAGTTAGGCTTCTTGGGTGTGCGTGTCATGACCTGCAGGCAGACGCCCTTTTTATGCGGACAACCCTCAAGGTCAGGACTCTTGCTTTTTTTGCCTACCTTTTTTCTTCCCTTCCGTACAAGCTGGTTTATCGTAGGTGTCATATCGGCTTATCCTCTTTAACTACCTATTATGTCTTCCAATCCCTTTGTCTCCTCAGATTCTACCGGCCTAACCTCAATAGCGGTAAGTCCCTTAAACCCTGTACCTGCAGGAACCAGATGTCCAAGGACGACATTCTCTTTCAAGCCCACCAACGGGTCTCTCTGTCCTTTAAGGGCGGCAAGCGTCAAGACCTTGGTGGTTTCCTGGAAGCTGGCTGCTGATATAAAGCTGTCGGACTGTAACGAGGCCTTGGTTATGCCCATAAGCATTGGTTTGGCCGTAACGGGTTTGCCTTTGGCCTCTTTAACGCGCTTGTTTTCTTCTCTAAACCTGTGTTTTTCTATTACCATCCCGGGGAGCAGGTCGGTGTCGCCGGGGTCGTCTACGGTTATCTTGCGGAGCATCTGGGCTATAATTATCTCTATATGCTTGTCATCTATCGGTACGTTCTGTGACCGATAGACGTTCTGAACCTCCCTTAACATATACTCCTGAAGTTCCTCTTCACCGCTGACACGCAGGGTGTCCTGCAGCACCAATGCTCCTTCTACAAGGGGGTCTCCGGCCTTAACACGGTCACCCCGGTGGACCTTGAGGTGCTTGCCCCTGGGTACCAGGTGTTCTCTCTGATGCCCTGAGACCTCATCCTTTACGATGATGGTTCTCTTGCCGCGCCTTTTTTCTCCCAGTTCCACTACCCCGTCAATCTCACTGATAACGGCCGGGTCTTTCGGTTTTCTGGCCTCGAATATCTCGGTGACACGGGGCAGGCCTCCCGTGATGTCTTCCGTGCGGGTAATCTCCCTCGGTGTCTTGGCCAGCAGGTCTCCTGTAGCAACTGAATCGCCTTCCTCCACCTCAATGTACGCCTTCTCCGGGATAGGATAGGCACTGAGGATTTTCCCGCTTTCGTCTTCAATTATAATCTGCGGGTGGAGGTCTCCCTTGTGCTCTATGATGACCTTTCTCTCGACGCCCGTTGCGGTCTCTATCTCTGTGCGTACGGTCTTGTCCTCGACGAGATCCTCGAAGCGAATCTTTCCCGTAAATTCGGCCAGGATGGGCGTCATGTGGGGGTCCCACCTGGCAAGAACCTGCTGGGCAGAGACCTTTTTCTTTTCTTCTACCGTGATCACCGCGCCCAACGGGATAATATACTTATCTATCTGCCTGTCCTTATCGTCTACAAGCAACAACTCCCCGTTGGCCACCAGAGAGGCCAACTGACCCTGTGGATTTTTTACAACCTTCAGGTTCTGACCGAATTGTACACGACCTGTCCGCTTGGCGACGACCTCCGATTCACCGACAGAGCGGGCCGCCGTCCCACCTATGTGAAACGTCCTCATGGTAAGCTGGGTGCCCGGCTCCCCGATAGACTGGGCGGCAATTATTCCCACAGCCGTGCCCGGCTCCACCATCTCGCCCCTCGAGAGGTCCATTCCATAACACCTGGCGCATATACCCAGAGACATCTCGCACGCAAGCGATGAACGCACGCGGATCTTCTCATAACCCAGGGCCTCTATTCGTTTCGCCTTGTCTTCGTCTATTAATTCGTTTTCCTTTACAATCACCTCGTCCTTGACAAGATCGACTATGTTGCTCCGCGCGACCCTTCCCGTTATTATCCTGCTTAGGGGGATCTCTACCTTCTCGCCGCGGTAAATTGCGCTCTTGGTGATGCCGCCAAGGGTCCCGCAGTCCTCACCGGTTATGACAACGTTTTGCGCGACGTCGGCCAGCTTTCTGGTAAGATAGCCGCTATCCGCCGTCTTCAGGGCGGTATCAGCGAGACCCTTCCTTGCGCCGTGCGTGGAACTGAAGTACTCAAGTACTCCAAGACCCTCCCTGAAGTTGGACTTTATGGGTGTCTCGATTATACGGCCGGAGGGTTTAGCCATAAGGCCTCTCATGCCGGCCAGCTGGCGTATCTGCTGGGTGCTCCCTCTCGCACCTGATGCCGTCATCAGGAACACGGGGTTAATGTATTGCTTGCCGTCACGAACGTCGTTCTCGAGCTCTTTCAACATTTCCTCGGCGACTGTGTTGCTTGCATCGGTCCAGCAATCTACAACTTGGTTGTACCGTTCGCCTTCTGTGATGGAACCCTTGCGATAAAAGCCTTGGATTTTCTCTACTTCGGCCTCCGTCTTGGCCAGTATCTCCTTTTTCTTATGGGGCATTTTCAAATCGGATGCACTAAGAGACAACCCCGCCTTCGTGCACTCTTTAAACCCGAGGGTTTTGATCGCATCCAGGAGTTCAATTGTTTCCTCCCTGCCGAGCTGCCCGTAGCAGTCTCGTATAATCCTGTTCAGGCCCCTCTGGTTGAGGCTGAAATTATAAAAGGGAAGTGACTCGTTCAATATACTGTTGAAGACTACCCTTCCTACCGTGGTCTCAACCAACCCGTTCTTGGGTTCCTCGGGGCCGTTTAAACCAACTATCTTCCTTTCTCTGGGCAGACGCAACTGCATTTGAGTATGCACTTTGACCTTTTTCTCGCTGTAAGCCAGCAACACTTCGTCCATGCATGAAAATACTCTGGGCCGTCCGTCCTTTTTGCGTCCATCTGCCGCGGGCAGATGGGTAATGTAGTAGCAACCAAGGACTATATCCTGTGAAGGGCTTATGATAGGTTCCCCGGAGGCCGGAGAGAATATGTTATTGGTGGACAGCATCAGCGTTATGGCCTCTATCTGTGCCTCGTAGGACAGGGGCAAGTGGACCGCCATCTGGTCACCGTCAAAGTCGGCATTGAAACCCTTACAGACCAGGGGATGTAGCTTTATGGCGTTGCCCTCTATCAACACCGGCTCGAAGGCCTGGATGCCTATCCTGTGAAGCGTTGGTGCCCGGTTCAGGAGTACGGGGTGGTGATATACTACTTCTTCCAGGATGTCCCATACAATTTCTTCTCTCTTGCCCAGTATCCTTTTGGCGCTCTTTATCGTGTCGGCCTGGCCTATCTCCTTCAGGCGTCGTATTATGAATGGCTGGAACAGCTCGAGGGCTATCTTCTTGGGAAGTCCGACCTGATGCAGTTTCAACTCAGGGCCAACCACTATTACGGAACGGGCAGAGTAATCCACCCGTTTGCCCAGGAGGTTCTCCCTGAAACGGCCCTGTTTACCTTTAATCATGTCGGTCAAAGATTTAAGTGGCCTGTTATTGCTGCCCAGGACAGGGCGCTTTGACCTCTCGTTGTCGAACAGGGCGTCCACTGCCTGTTGCAACATTCTTTTTTCATTGCGGATTATTACCTCCGGCGCGTTCAGGTCGAGCAGTTTTTTCAGACGGTTGTTGCGGTTTATAACCCTGCGATAGAGGTCGTTGAGGTCTGACGTGGCAAAATTACCGCTCTCCAATAGTACCAGGGGTCTCAGGTCAGGGGGTATTACGGGAATAACCGTCAGTACCATCCATTCCGGCTGGTTGCCTGAATCCCTGACGGCTTCAACCAGTTCAAGCCGTCTTACTATCTCCCTCTGGCGCTGCTGGGAGGCTGTCTTGCCCAGTTCCTCACGAAGCGTCTTGGAGAGCTTGTTCAGGTCTAATTTTTGGAGCAGCTCCTTGATGGCCTCGGCTCCCATCTTGGCCTTAAAACCGTGCTCGTCGTATTTTTCCTGACAGTCTCTGTACTCGTCTTCACTGAGAAGCTGGCACTCGTTAAGCGGGGTGTTGCCCGGGTCAATCACGACATAGTCTTGAAAGTAAACGACCCTCTCCAGACTGGTAGTCTTCATTCCCAGCAGGGTGCCCAGCCTTGAAGGCATCGCCTTGAAGAACCATATGTGGATTACGGGCGCGGCCAGGCCAATATGGCCCATCCTCTTTCTTCTCTCCCGGGAGTGCGTTATCTTAACGCCGCAGCGGTCGCACACGATACCCTTGTGTTTTATACCCTTGTATTTGCCGCAGAAACATTCCCAGTTGCGCTCCGGACCGAAGATGCGTTCACAAAAGAGCCCGTCCTTTTCGGGTCTGTACGTGCGGTAGTTGACTGTCTCCGGTTTCTTTACCTCTCCATAGGACCAACTCCTTATGTCTTCAGGAGACGCAAGAAATATGCTCACAGCATCGTATTCGTTTATCTTCTCAAATAATGCTTCCACAATACACCTCTTATTCTAATATCTTATAAACCCTTCTTTTCCAGGTGCAGGTTAAGGCAGAGGCCCTGTACCTCCTTCGAAAGTACATCAAACGAGGCCGGAGTACCGGCCTCCAGGCAGTTTTCACCTTTTACCATAGACTCGTATATCTTGGTTCTGCCCTCCACATCGTCACTCTTAACGGTAAGAAGCTCCTGCAGATTGTAGGCCGCGCCATAGGCCTCCAGGGCCCAAACCTCCATCTCGCCAAACCTCTGACCTCCAAAGCGGGCCTTTCCTCCCAGGGGCTGCTGTGTTATCAGGGAGTATGGCCCCGTGGCGCGTGCGTGGACCTTATCGTCTACCAGATGGTGAAGTTTCATCATGTACATGTATCCAACCGTTACTTTCTGTTCGAAGGGCTCACCCGTACGGCCGTCGTACATGGTGACCTTTCCGTCTTCCTGCAGCCCTGCCTCTTTCAACGTGGCCTTTATCTCGGATTCCTTGGCGCCCTCAAATACGGGTGTAACGGCCTGAAAACCCAAATGCTTTGCGGCCCAGCCCAAATGGGTCTCCAATATCTGCCCAACGTTCATCCTGGAAGGCACACCAAGAGGATTTAGCAGTACCTGCACCGGGGTGCCGTCTTCAAGGAACGGCATGTCCTCTTCCGGCAACACCTTGGCGATTACGCCCTTGTTGCCGTGTCTTCCCGCCATCTTGTCTCCAACGGACAGCCGTCTCCTTGTGGCCAATGAGACCTTGGCTACCTCTAATACCCCGCTTGGAAGCTCGTCACCCCTCTTCAGCTGGTTTATCTTTCTGTCTCGCTCGTCCTTGAGGGACTCTATCTTATCGATAGAGGGTTTCGAGGTGGCAATCGCGGCGCTCCTTGCCTCCTTGCTGGAAAACTTTATGTTCTCGACGTTGAAGGCCTCCTCAAGCTCTAAGACGCGCTTCGAAGGCATGCCGACACGCACGACGAATTCCTGTAACGTCTGGGTGTCTACCAGGGGTTTCCTTGTCTCCTTCTGGATAGCCTGTACCATGGCAATAAATTCCCTGGATATCTCTCTGCCATATTTTTGCTCCGTGTCGCTAATCTGCTGGTTAATCTTTTTTCTCTCCTGTTCCGAGAGATAAGCCCTTCGAGAGAATCCCTGAGTACCCAAAACCGTACCTTCTATGCCGGAAGGCACCTCCAGCGACTCGTTTCTCACGTCTTCACCCGCACGTCCAAAGATCGCGTAAAGGAGTTTCTCCTCAGGGGACAGTTCACCACGGCTCTTCGGGGCTATCTTACCCACCAGGATGTCACCGGGTCCGACCTTCGTTCCTCCCAGCACCACTCCATGCTCATCCAGGTTCTTAAGGGCCTTTTCGGAGACACTTGGTATGTCTCTCGTAAACTCCTCCCGGCCCAACTTTGTTTCCCGGACCTCAGCCTCGAAGTCTTCCCTGTGGATGGAGGTAAACATGTCATCCTTCAGAAGCTTTTCGCTTACGACTATAGCGTCTTCAAAGTTGTAACCGTCCCAGACCAGAAAGGCCACCAGCACGTCGCACCCAAGGCTCAATTCGCCGCCGCTGGTAGCCGCACCGTCCGCTATCACCTGCCCCTTCTTTACCGATTGGCCTTCTCTGACAATGGGCCTCTGGTTGAGACAGGTACCTTCGTTAGACCCCACAAACTTCCTGAGATGATATTCGTCATGGTCGTCAATAACTATATGTTCGGCGTCAACTGCCGTAACGACGCCGGACTTCCTGGCACATATAACCATGCTGGAGTTCTGTGCCACGACCTTTTCCATCCCTGTAGCCACTATGGGCGGCGCAGTCTTCAGCAGCGGGACGGCCTGGCGCTGCATGTTTGAACCCATGAGTGCGCGGTTTGCGTCGCTGTGTTCAAGAAACGGAATCAGACTGGCCGACACGCCTACTAACTGCTTGGGAGAAACGTCTATATAATTGATCTTCGAGGATTCCGTCATATAGAAATCCCCGTTATATCTGGTGAGCACCTCGTCGGTCAGTTGACCGCGTTTCCCATTTGAGGCAGCCATGGCATCCATCGGTACCAGGTATTTGCCCTCTTCCTCGTCGGCCCTGAGATACTCTACGTTCCCGGTCGGTTTGCCGTTTCTGACCTTCTGATATGGTGTGACCAGGAACCCGTAAGGGTCAACGGTCGCATATATGCTTAGTGACGCAATAAGACCAATATTGGTGCCTTCCGGGGTCTCGATGGGGCATATCCTGCCGTAGTGGGAGATGTGTACGTCCCTGACCTCAAAGCCGGCCCTCTTACGGTTGAGTCCCCCCGGCCCCAGGGCACTCAGGCGCCTCTCATGAGTAAGCTGGGCAAGCGGGTTGGTCTGGTCCAGGACCTGAGAGAGTTCGCCACGGCTGAAGAAATAGTCTATCGTAGACATAATGGTCTTGGAGTTGATTAATACCCTGGGGGTGAGCTGGTCGAGCTCTTTACCGCTCATCCTTTCCTGAACCGTTCTGCGCAGTTTGAGAAAGCCCCTGCGAAGCTCCTCGCCCACCAGTTCGTCAATGGTCCGCAAACGGCGATTCCCGAGGTGGTCAATGTCATCCACGACGGCACCCCCGCCCTTACGCAGCTTTATTATATACTTAATGGAATTTACTATATCGTCCTTCTGGAGGGTCATCTCGTTTGCGCCGATGTCCTGATTGAATTTCCGGTTCAACCGGAACCGGCCCACCGAGCCGAGCCTGTATCTTTTCGGGTCGAAAAATTTTTCGTAAAAGAGCTGCTTCGCCTTGTCCAAATGCGGAGGGTTGCCCGGTCTGAACCTGACATACAGCTTCAACAACGCCTCTTCGTGTGAACCGGTCTTATCGTCCTGCAGCGAACTGAGCACCAGAAGGTCTTCGGCTGTCTTTACTATTTCCAACTCTTTTTGTCCGAGTTTAGCCAGATCGTCGATAATGCCTTCAGTGATTAGAACACCCGCCTTCAGCACTACTTCGCCGGTCTTTGGGTCGAATACCGTCTGGGCGGAATAATTCTGCTTCAGCTTGGCGGGGTTTGTAAGCCTTACCGTCTCTGTTTCATAAAAGAGCCGGATTATGTCTTCGTTTCTTGAGAATTCTTCTCCCATCGCCCTCAGGAAACACGTCGCGGGGAACCGTCCGCTCTGGTCTATGCGCACGTTAAGCACGTCTTTCTTGCCAACCTCTATCTCTACCCAGCTTCCTCTTTCAGGGATTATCCTGCAGGAATGCCGCCTCTTTTCGGTCTGTACCTCCTCTAAGAAATCTACGCCGGGTGAACGATGAAGTTGTGTTACTATAACCCTCTCGGTGCCGTTTATGATGAATTCTCCGCCCCCTATCATAATCGGCATCTCGCCCACATAAACATCCTCCTCGACGCACTCTCCCCTTTCCTTAAACGTTAGGCGGAGCCGCAGCCTGAGGGGTCTTCCATACGTAAGACGGAGCTGCCGGCACTCTTCAGGGCTATACCTGGCCTTGCTCAGTTCATACTTGACATACTCTAGCGACACCAGGTCGTCATAGCTTTTGATGGGGAAAATCTCCTTGAGTATGGCCTCAAGCCCCTTGCTCTTCCTCCTCGAGGCGGGGACGTCGGCCTGCAAGAACCCGCCATACGCATCTGTCTGGATACTGGTGAGGTTGGGAATCTCTACCAGGTTTTTGGTTTTTCCATAATCACGTACTTCCATTATGACCTTCCTTCAAAACGTTTCGTGCCTCAATATCGGGCACTATTTTACTTCGACGCTGGCTCCGGCTTCT
The DNA here is from genome assembly GCA_024451685.1 of Candidatus Bathyanammoxibius amoris. Lineage (NCBI taxonomy): Bacteria > Pseudomonadati > Planctomycetota > Candidatus Brocadiia > Candidatus Brocadiales > Candidatus Bathyanammoxibiaceae > Candidatus Bathyanammoxibius > Candidatus Bathyanammoxibius amoris. The sequence continues at coordinate 46,892 of JAMXCW010000010.1, forward strand.
TCGAGCTCTTTCTTTATCTTATCAGCATCTTCTTTGGAAACATCTTCCCTGACGGGCTTGGGCGCCTCATCCACCAGACCCTTTGCCTCTTTCAGGCCCAGTGTGGTGTGTGCCCTGACCACTTTTATGACCTGGATCTTGTTCGGTCCCACGGCCTTTAGAATTACATCAAAAGACGTCTTCTCCTCCGCGGCAGCAGCTTCAGCGCCACCGGCACCGCCAGCCACCGCAACCGGCGCAGCGGCCATGGCCTTGACGTCAAACTTCTCCTCAAAGGCCTTTACCAGATCAGAGGCCTCTGTCAGCGTAAGCCCACCCACCATCTCCAATATGTCGTTTATCTTCTTAGGGTAGGTAACCTGACTCTCCTCCGTAGCGACGGAACCCTCTGTTTTTACCTCCTCGGCAGACATTGTTCTTTAACCTCCCATCTCTGAATCAGTGTTGTCCTTTTCCTTCTTCTCTCTTACGGCGTCAAGCACGTTACGCAGTTTCTGCACCGGCGCTGATACCGCCATAGCAAATCTCGTCATTGGCGAGCTGATGAGCGTCACCATCTGCGCATAGAGCACGTCCCTGGACGGAAGCCTGGAAAGCTGCTCCACCTCAGGCCTGGAAATAAGACGCCCCTCAACCAGGCCGCCTTTTATGCTCAGGGACGGGACCTTCTTGCTCCAGCCCACAAGCGTCTTCGCCAGCACCACCGGGTCATCACCCCCGGCAATTATGGCCGTAGGACCCTTAAGCAGTTCAGCCAGCCCTCCGTTGCCCACTTCCTTAAGGGCCAATTTGACAAGCGAATTTTTCACCACCTCAAAACGTATATTCTTTGCGCCCAAGTCCCTGCGTAGATCGTCGGCCTCCATGGCATTTATGCCCTGGTAGTTCAAGATCATGCAATCCTGCACGTCTTTGTATCTTGCGTTCAGTTCCTTCGTAATCAGCGCGTTTATCGTGCTTGCCATAGTCTTGTTCCTACACCGCCAGGCTAATGCCGGGGCCCATCGTCGAGGATATCGTCGTCTTCTGGAGAAAAGCACCCTTGGCGGAGGGCGGTTTAGACGCAATGATGTGATTTATAAACGACTCTATATTCTCCGTAAGGTCTTCAGTACTGAACGAGACCTTCCCGACCAGGGCGTGGATGTTGCCGCCCGCGTCATTCCTGTATTCTATCTTTCCAGCCTTGAATTCCTCTACGGTCTCATTTATCTTGTCGGTAACCGTCCCGGACTTCGGTGACGGCATTTTTCCCTGGGGTCCCAATACCCTTCCGAGCTTGCCTATCTGGCGCATCATATCCGGGGTCGCTATCGCCACGTCAAAATCCATCCAGCCTCCCTCCACCTTCTTTATTAATTCCTCCGCCCCGGCCTCCACGGCACCGGCTTTTTTTGCCTCTTCCGCCTTCTCTCCCTTGGCAAACACCACTACTTTGAGCACTTTGCCTATCCCCTTCGGCAGGGAGATCGACCCCCTGACCATCTGTTCCGAACGCTTCGGGTCTATACCTAATTTTATCACGACATCTACGCTCTCATCGAACTTGGCCCCTGGAAGCCCTTTCAACACGTCAATGCCTTCCCTGATCGAGTATCTCTTCTTGTCATCGTACGACTTCTTGCTCTCGGCGTATCTTTTGCTCTTCCCGGCCATTTTCTTAGTCCACGACCTCCAGGCCCATGCTCCTTGCAGTGCCCTCTATAATCTTCGACGCCTGCTCCAGGTCCCGGGTATTAAGGTCCTTAAACTTCGCCTTCGCCACCGCCGCCACCTGTTCCCTGGTAACGCGGCCGGCCTTTTCTCTGTTGGGGACGCCTGAACCCTTGGCTATCTGAGCTGCCTGTTTTAGCAGCACCGAAGCCGGCGGAGACTTCAGTATGAAGTCAAAGCTCTTGTCTTTATAGACGGTAATTTCGACGGGAGTTATAACCCCTTGAGCGGCCTTGGTCTTTTCGTTGTATTGTGAGACAAAAAGACCGATGTTAACGCCGTGCTGTCCGAGGGCCGGCCCTACGGGCGGCGCGGGGGTGGCCTGTCCGCCGGGTATCTGTAACTTTATCTTTGCGATAATCACTTTCGCCATGTCAGACCTGTTCTACCTGCCAGTACTCCAGCTCTACAGGGGTTGACCTACCGAAGATGGTTAAGATTATTCTTACCCTGCCACTGGTCTCAAAGATTTCTTCCACCGTACCGTCAAAGTTCTCAAAGGGCCCTTCCTTTATTCTTACCCTGTCGCCCTCTTTGAATTTTATGCTGGCCTTAGGTTGTTCCTCCTTGCTTTCCAGGTCGGAAAGCATCTTTTCCACCTCGTAATTGGCCATGGGCACAGGCTTCTTGTCTCCTCCGATAAAGTCCCCGGTCCCGGGGGTCTCCCTTATAAGGAACCACACGTCGGAGGGAATATTACCATCTTCATCCACCTCTATCTCAGCCATAATGTATCCAGGGTATATCTTTCTCTCGCGAACCCTCTTCTTCCCACCTTTAATCTCGGAGACCTTCTCGGTGGGCACTAGCACCTTCGCTACTTTATCTTCTATTGCCCTTATCCTTGCAGATTCTTCCAGCGTATTTTTCACCTTCTCTTCCCTGTTACTTTGAACCCTTAACACAAACCACTTTTTTGGCATTGTTATAGACACCTTCAAAAAAAGCCCTCTTATACCCAGTAAAAACCCCGTTGCGAAAGACTGTATGGAAGGGGCGGAAACCGAGGGGCTTCAGTGCAGCGGCAACCTTGAGGCAAAGCTACCGCCTGAAAGGCAACCTCCTTATAGAAAACCCACCAACTTCATTATTCTTGTTATTACCCAGTCCACACTAAAGATGTACACCCCCAGGATAACGAGCAGTATTATCACTACCCCGGTAGAACCAACAAGTTCATCTTTGGTAGGCCACGAAACCTTCTGGAGCTCCCCCTGGGTATCTATAAGGAACTCCACCGTCTTCTTGCTGCTTGTGTCAAGCCTGTTAAGCCCGGTCTCAAGCCCGGTAGTGTGTACTCCAATAACGGCGACACACAAGAGAAAGAGCGCGGCAGCGGACACGAGACCCCAGGTCAGCTTTATGCCTACAAGTGGCACCACCGCCCCCGGATACAGCTCAGGGGACTCTATAAACGTTCCATAAACGGCATGCGCGGCAAAAAACGCGAACGCGCCCATCCCGACGGCCAAAAAAAGCCTGGCATGGAGCCCCTGGTTTTTCTTATATATATCCATCTGAAGTCTTACCCGCAAAATGGCAGGTCCGGAGGGATTCGAACCCCCAACACCCGGATTTGGAGTCCGGTGCTCTGCCAGTTAGAGCTACGGACCTATTAACAAGAAATAATTCTACTTCTTCTGTTCTTTATGTGCCGTGTGCCTGCGGCAAAACCGGCAAAACTTCTTAATCTCCAGCCGGTCGGTCGATCTGGCCTTTTTAGTGGTGCGGTAGTTCCTGTTGGAACACTCCAAACAAACAAGCGTTATACTGTCGCGCATGGCGGGAGCCTTACTCTAAGACCTTCGTAACCACACCGGCGCCCACAGTCTTACCGCCCTCTCGGATTGCAAACCTGAGGTTCTCTTCCATCGCGATCGGGGTAATGAGCTCTATCGTCAGCCGCACATTATCCCCCGGCATCACCATGTCCGTGCCTTCCGGCAGGGTGGCCACGCCTGTAACGTCGGTGGTCCTGAAGTAAAACTGCGGCCTGTAGCCCTTGAAGAACGGTGTGTGACGGCCGCCTTCTTCTTTACTGAGGATGTACACTTCACCTTCAAACTTGGTATGGGGGGTTATGGAGCCGGGTTTGGCCAACACCTGCCCTCTCTCGAGGTCTCCCTTATCGACGCCCCTCAGGAGTATACCCACGTTGTCACCCGCCTGGCCTTCCTCCAGCGTCTTGTTGAACATCTCTACCCCCGTAACCACCGTCTTTTTAACCTCAGGGGAGAGACCCACTATCTCCACATCTTCGCCCACCTTAACCACGCCGCGGTCTATCCTTCCGGTGCCCACCGTACCACGGCCCTTTATACTAAAGACGTCTTCTATGGACATAATGAAAGGCTTGTCTATGTCCCTTACCGGCTCCGGGATGTAGCTGTCCACCGCATCCATAAGTTTACATATAGGTCCGCACTTTTCACACTCTTTCTTGGCACAACCACATTCGCCCGCCTGCAGCGCCGAACCCCTTATGACCGGAATGTCATCCCCGGGAAACTTGTACTCGTTGAGGAGTTCCCTCACCTCCATTTCGACCAGGTCCTGCAGCTCCTTGTCTTCCAGGGCATCAAGCTTGTTCATGAACACAACCATAGCCGGCACCCCAACCTGTCTGGCCAATAGTATATGCTCGCGCGTCTGCGGCATAGGGCCGTCGGGGGCGCTCAACACCAGTATGGCACCGTCCATCTGGGCCGCACCCGTTATCATATTCTTTACGTAGTCAGCATGGCCGGGACAGTCGACATGGGCGTAGTGCCTCTTTTCCGTCTCATATTCAACGTGAGCTATAGCAATTGTAATGCCTCTTTCCTTTTCCTCGGGCGCCTTGTCAATAGAGTCGAAAGCTCTCTCCTTAGCCAGGCCGGACTTGGAAAGGATATGAGTTATTACTGATGTCAGCGTAGTCTTACCATGGTCCACGTGACCTATGGTGCCAATATTAATATGGGGCTTTGTTCTTTTAAATACCTCTTTTGCCATAGCTTACACTCTCCTTCGTCTAAAACCTCCAGCATATTGCAGGAAAGTAGTGGAGCTGCTGATGGGATTTGAACCCATGACCTCGTCCTTACCAAGGACGTGCTCTACCCCTGAGCCACAGCAGCATGTTGAAAACATGTAATTTTATCATTTACTTTGACAAATGTATATAGTTATTCCAAAATTTTTTGCGGTATAGCGGGCGATGGGAATCGAACCCACATGGCTAGCTTGGAAGGCTAGGGCTCTACCATTGAGCTACGCCCGCATATGGTGGGGAGAGGAGGATTTGAACCTCCGAAGGCTACGCCAACAGATTTACAGTCTGTCCCCTTTGGCCACTCGGGAATCTCCCCTAATGCAAATTACATCGTAACATGATGATACCAATGTACTTACGCAGACAGTGCGGGTCTTTAAAGACCCGCAAACCGAGGCATGAAACGAAATATTCTCGCTCTCAGTGTATACAAAATGGAGCTAGCGGAGGGAGTTGAACCCACAACCTGCTGATTACAAATCAGCTGCTCTACCGTTGAGCTACGCTAGCACTTAGAACGCCTTATTATAGAAATCCCGGCCTTATTTGCAAGAGAGAAAAATTCGTTTTGCCAACGGGGCGGGAATGCTCTATAATTGTCTTCTGTAACATGATTTAAATGGAGTATTTGATGCGGTTTATCGTAATCCCGGTCATAATCGCGTTTTGCCCCGTCGCCCTTGCCTCTACGGAAGTATTCTTCTCACCGGCAGATAGCGCTCAACAGCGCCTTGTCGCCGGCATAAATGAAGCCAAAACCTCCCTGGACATCGCTTCCTTTCAGTTCACGTCCGTCGATATCGCCGAGGCCCTCATCGAGGCCAAAGACCGGGGCGTACGCATACGGTTCCTGGCAGACGAAAAGGAGTCCGGGGCTGGCTCATCGTTGATCGCTTCTCTGGAGGATGAGGGACTGGACGGGAAGGAGGACATAAAATACTTAAAGGCCCGGTTCGGCGGTAGAATGCACCACAGCTTCATAATCTTCGACTCTAACGCCGTATTAACCGGTTCTTACAACCTGACGGAATATTCAGACAAATTTAACTTCGAAAACGCCATCTTCACCAACGACTCCCGGCTCGTAGCAAAATATCAGATACAGTTCAATAAACTATATGGAGAACCCATAGCGACTACCGCCGTCCCGGAGAAAGAGACAATGATGGCAAAAAAGGGGCCAGGGCGGTTTATTGCCCTAAGCCTCTCCCACCTTGGCAGACTCCTGGGACAGGACTCTACGTTGTCCGACTCTGAGAAAAAAACAATGTGGAGTCACTACAAAGACCGTTATATTCACGGCGAAGGAGAAATTGTTTCGAGTTCCATCGATCCGTCAACGGGTCCGACGGTAGTTATAAGAGACAGGCTGGGCACAGGGGTGGAGATACTCCTGGACGCCGACGAGACCGATAAGGTCTCCAAGACGTCGGGCGGCGGGATGGTAGGTTTCACAGGCAGGTTAATAGCGCGTCCCGGGGCCACGCACAACTACTTCAAGCTCGACCGCGGCAGTCTTAAATAATAGGGGAGGGAAGGACATGTCCAGAAGTAATCGTGCCTGCATACTTATATTTTCCTTTTTTCTTATCATGCTCGTCCCCCTCTCACCACAGGCGGCTGTGGCCGTGGAGGAGGAAGATTTTGTACACCTGTTGTCGCAAGCCGTTCAATCTATAAAGCAAGGCAGGTATGACGACGCGCTTAAGGCCTTTGACAAGGCACTGGAGATTAAACCCGAGGACTGCAAGGTCTGGGCCCATAAGGCCCAGTTGCTCGATCAAATGAGGCGGTATAAAGAGGCCGCAGAGGCATACGGCAGGGCCACAGGCATTAACCCCAACTATTACGAGGCCTGGATCAACGCAGGCCTGGCACTGGTGCGGGTTCAGGAAGACCACGAAAAACAGGTGGAAAGGGCCATCGAGTGCTATGACAGGGCGATAGAGATTAAACCCCGCTCGTATCAGGCGTACCTCAACAAGGGCAACGCCCTCACCAGGCTGCGGAGATACGAAGAGGCGCTGAATGTCTACGATAAGGCCATTGAGGTCGACCCGAAACACCATGCGGCCTACACGGACAAGGGTCTCCTGTTAGGCGATATGGGGAGAAATCAAGAGGCCATAGACACGCTTGAAAGGGCCATCTGGATCAAGCCCGATTCATACTTCACCTGGCAAAACATAGGCATGGCGCTCTTCCGCATGGGCCGGTACGAAGAGGCCGTCAAGACGTTCGCAAAGGCCTCCGAACTGAACCCGAAGGACTACGGCCCGCTTACCAACAAGGGCCTGGCGCTGGTAAGGCTGGGCCGGTACGAAGAGGCACTGAAGGCATACGACAGGGCACTCGAACTGCTGCCGACCTCATATGAGACCTGGTATAATAAAGGTTTCCTGTCCGTCGAACTGAAAAGGTATGAAGATGCCTGTAAGGCCTTTTCAAAGGCCGTAGAGATAAGGCCGGATTACCTGAAGGCATGGACCAGTATGGGTGACGTACTGACGCACATGGGCAGACAGAAGGAGGCCGGAACGGCCTACCAAAAGGCCGCCGGACTTAAACCGGACACGCCAGAGGCCTGGGTCAGCCAGGGCAGCGCCCTGACACACCTCGACAGGCACGAGGAGGCCCTGAAGTCCTTCAATAAGGCCGCCGCCATGTCATCAAACATATATGAGGCCTGGCTCGGCAAGGCAAACGCCCTGATAAGACTCAACAGGTTTAAAGAGTCCCTCGGCGCCTTTAATCAGGCCGCTAAACTCAGGCCGGACGCGTATGAGGTATGGTACAATACCGCTACCGTCTACATGCGCCTTACAAGATACCAGGACGCACTCAAGGCGTTCGACAGGGCCGTCCAGATAAACCCCGCCTCCAGCGAGGCCTGGTACAACAAGGCACTAATACTCGGCGAGGCCATGAGCCGCCCGGCCGATGCGTTGATGGCCGTCCAGAGGGCCACCGCACTGGAGACTAAAGAGACCCCGTCGGCCCGGAGCTGGGACTACCAGGGTCTTATACTCAGCGACCTGGAACGTTATGACGACGCCCTGCAGGCATTCAAGAAGGCCCTTGAGATTGACCCCGGTTTCTTCTCCGCATGGCACAACATGGGTATGACGCTTGACCAGGCAGGGAGGCCCGCGGAGGCCGTTGACGCCTACAAAAAATCCCTGAGTATAAACCCAGACTTTGCCGTCGCCTGGTATAACATGGCATCCGCCCAGGCCGAACTCAAGGACAAGCGCGGCGCACTCGAATCCCTGAGGCGCGCGGTGGAATTAAACCCTCAGATAAAGGACTGGGCGGGCAGCAACCCGGACTTCCAGCCCTTCCTGAGCGACCCGGACTTTGTGATGGTCTTGAGGCAGTAATTATAGCGCATTGAGGCACACCCGGACAAACGCCGTTCTCTGGCGCAACTTCGGGGCTAAGCCCCTCGCAACGACAAAAGAAACCAACGGACTACTACAAGCCTCCGGATGTTGCAGGACTTGTGCAGACATGCCCGGTCGCTAACAGACCTTTATGGCGTTGGATTTGATTATAAAAAAATACGTCTGTCCCTTGCTTATCCCAAGTTCTTTAAGTGACTCAAGGGTTATCTCGACAATGACGCGCTCTCCCAGATTCACGTACAAAACGGCCTTGTTACCCGCCACGGATATGTCTTCCACTACTCCCTTCAGAATATTGCGCGCGCTCAGGCCCACCGGCCTCTCACGGCTTACGATTATGTCCTGGGCACGCACTATCGCCGAGACATTGGAGCCGGGCTCAGGCCCGCCCATAGGCACCACAAGTTTTTGCCTTCCCAGCTCAAGCTCCGTCACACCGCGCCCGGTGTTATGTGAAAGCACCTTGAGGGTGAGTACGTTCTCAAGCCCCTCGGATTCTATTATGGGAAATACGTCCGGGTAGTGAAAGAGGCTTGTTGCGCCGCCGGTGGCCAGTACCCTGCCGTTCTTTACCACTATCACCTCATCGGCAAGGTTCATGATCTCAGCGAGGGCGTGGGTAACATAGAGTATTGGGACACGAAACTCTTCCTTCACCCGTTTAAGATAGCCCAGGAACCGGCTCTTCAGACCCCAGTCCAGGGCAGACACCGGCTCGTCGAATATAAGGAGCTGAGGGTTTGAAAGGAGCGCTCTGGCGACGGCCGCCCTCTGCTGCTCTCCGCCCGATAACTGGCCTGGTTTTTTACCAAGAAGGTCTTTTATATCAAGGACGTCTATGACCGCCTGCGGCACTATACGGTGCCCTGTCTCATCCTCCTGGCGAAAGCCGTAGTAGATATTCTTTTCCACCGTAAGATGGGGGAAAAGCAGCCCCTCCTGGAACACGTAACCCATGCCGCGACGCTCGGGGGGTAGGTTTATATGGTTCGCGCTGGAGTACAGCAGTTTGCCGTCAATTGATATCTCTCCGTCTGAGGGTTCTATTACCCCGGTGACACAGTTAAGTATTGTAGTCTTGCCGCTCCCCGAGGGCCCAAAGATGGCGGTCAGGGTTTTTTTCTCTATGGTAAACGCAACGTCCAGGTGGAACGTGCCAACCTGTCTTCTTATATCTACTTTGAGTTTCATTTATGATAGTTTCATTATGACGCTGTGTTACATATATATTAAGGAAAGGCCTCAGTGGGTGGTGCGCTTGGAGATGTTTTGGGCAAGAAACAGGGCGAAAAACGCGAGTACGGTGGCGATTAATACCAGTCTTATACCCTTTTCGTCGTGACCCGTCTGGACGTAATTGAACACGGCCAGCGGGATGGTTTGTGTCTTTCCGGGGATATTCCCCGCTACCATGATGGTGGCCCCGAACTCCCCCAGACTACGCGTAAACGCGAGGATTGAGCCGGCTATCACGCCCCTTATTGCGAGCGGCAGTGTGACCGTATAGAACACCCTCCAGGGGCCTGCGCCAAGTGTCCGGGCGGCGTTCTCCAGCCTGGGGTCAACCTCTTCCATGGCAACCCGTACAACCCTTACCAGCAGCGGAAAGGCTATAAGCGCACTGGCCAGCACCGCCGCATACCATGTAAAGGGCAGCTCTATGCCGAACTCCCCGTAAAGGGTCCGCCCGACAAGTCCCGTCCTGCTTATCAGGATAAGCAGGAAAAACCCGCTCACCACGGGCGCGAGTGCCAGAGGCAGACTGACAAGGGTATCAATAACGGACTTGCCCCTGATACGGGATTTGGCCAACACCCAGCTTATAAATATACCGGGGGGAAGGATAAGAAGCGTGCTGCACACTGCGACCTTCATGGAGATATATATGGCGGATAGCTCTTCTTGTGATAACACGGTCTAGCTCCCTTCTGCTGCCTTGAAGCCGTATGATTCAAAGGTCTCTATTGCCTCTGCGGAGGAGATAAAATCCATGAACTCCCCTGCCATGGCCCCTGCCCCCGTGTCTTTCAATATGACCGCGGGGTAGATTATCCTTGTGTGGCTGTCTTCCGGGAATTCATATGCCACTTCTACTTCATCACTTATCAAGGCATCGGTTTTGTAGACGATGCCGGCTCCGGCCGCCTGGCGTTCTACGTATGCAAGCACGGTCCTCACGTCCAAGGCGGGTACTATCTTCGGATGCAGGTCTTCCCAGAGTCCCAGATTTTCCAGGGCCTCCTTTGCGTAGGCCCCCGCCGGTACAGAGCCCGGCTCGCCGATGGCTATCTTCCCGACCTCTCTTCGCACCAGGTCTCCGGGTTGCTCAATCTTCACTCCACCGCCTCTGGATACAATGACAACCAGGGTGTTGGTCAGGAGGTCCTTTCTTGTGTCAAGCAGTACAAAGCCCTCAAGCTCAAGGGCGTCCGCCTGAGTGGCGCTGGCGGATATGAATATGTCCGCCGGGGCACCTTTTAGTATCTGGCGGTAAAGGGTACCCGAACCCCCGAAACTCAAAAAGACCTTACTGCCGCCGCCCTTCTCTTCCTCAAACCTGTCCTTAATCTCTTTCATGGCGTCCGTCAGGCTCGCCGCGACAAACACCAGTATCTCGTCAGAAGATTCCTCCCCCGCGTACACGACTACCGGGAAAGAAATGACAAGAAACAGCAAAAGAAGAATAAGTGGCCATCGTTCCCGCATTTTCAAGTCACCGGACTCCCATTCAGGCGACACAAAGGCGTTATATCATTATAGACATAATAAGCCGGAGCTTCCCGTCTGTCAAGTTCTTTCAGTCCTTGAATACAGCCTTGTATTCTCTTTCCACGCTGGCCTTGACGCGCGCCTTGTACCTGTTGTAACGGTTGAGGAGTTTCCTGGCGTCCTTTGTGAGCCTTGCGCCACCCCCTCTCCTTCCGCCGATGCTGGTCTTGAGCAGCGTTACACCCAATCGCTTTTCCGTGGCCTTTATCTTTCCCCATGCCGCGCGGTATGACATGCCCAGTTTCTTGGCGGCCGCGTTCAGCGAACCCAGCTCATCAACCGCTTCCAGCAGGATTTTCCGGCCCTCCGCGAACACAACTCCCCCTTCTTTCTCTATCCACACCTTGAACCGGGGAGTCATCTTTTTGGGCATCTGGCCACGTCCTCTTCTTTTCACAAATACTTCTTCTTATTGATAAGCAAATAAATGCGGTAAGGGTAAAACGTTAATTGACTTATAAACTCTACTGCGCTAATATTAGCATTTTATCAGGCACAATAACAGAGATGAAATGGCACAAAGACCCCCATCTTCGATACCGCCGAGGAGGAGACCACAGGAGCCGGCAAAGCCTGCAGCCGACGGCAGTCCTCATGAGAATAAGAGGGCAAAATCGACCTCCCTGCTCATCTACCTCATCATAATCTGCTTCTTCGGCAACCTTATACCCTACATAATAACCACCTCTGTGAACTGTGCGGTTGCGAGGAGTTACATACGACAGGAGGCGATTGACCACCTTATATCCGTAAGGGACATAAAGAAGCGTGAACTGGAAAACTACTTCTTCGAAAGAAGGGGTGACGCGTACCAGCTGTGTACGAACATACTTTTCAAGTGGGCGATAACCTCATACGTAGACGCGTACCGAAGGGGAGGCATGGCGGGCGGCGAAACGGCCGGTCTTAAAGGGCAGAGGTATAAAGAGGTGGACGAGCGATACCACAGGATACTGAGCGGTTTTGCTGACGCGTACCAATACTACGATGTCCTCATCGTGGACGTTGACGGCAACGTCGTGGCCAGCGCGAAAAAAAACCCAGAGATTGGAGCAAACCTCCTCAAGGATGAAAAATACCGTGACACTACACTGGCGAAGGCCTTTGACAGAGGCAAGATGGGGCTGACCGTAACCGATATGGAGTGGTACGACGGCTATAACGGGCCGGCCCAGTTCGTCGCCGCGCCGATAATTAAGGAGTCCGAAGACGCCCCCCTGCTGGGCGTACTTATATTATTCATGGACGGCACACAGATAAACGACATAATGCAGCAGAGGCCGGGTCTTAAGGAATCGGGCGAGACCTATCTTGTCGGCCAGGATTTTCTGATGCGTTCCGACTCGCGCTTTACCACTAATGCCTCTGAGATACTTAAACTGGAGGTTGACACAAATCCTTCACGAAAAGCAATAAATGAAGGGGTAACAGATTACGGCATCTACCGAGACTACCGTGGCGTGAAGGTGATAAGCGCCTTTACACCCATACAGATATCGCCCGAGGTCCGGTGGGCGCTTGTGGCAGAGATAGACAAGGCCGAGGCGCTGAGCATGGAAGGGGCTATGATTTCTCGCGTTGTATGGATGACGTTTGCCATGATTCCGATCTGGGTCCTGATTATCTTTTTATTCTACAGGATAATGAAGCAGGAATTTCTTACCGAGGAGTAGACGAGATAATCAGTCCGGCCTGACAAAACGAGACGCAAACAACGATTAAATGATGACGTAATTCATTAAGCTCTGCGGGGACACCGGTTATTTAACGACAGGGTAGCCCTTTTCCTTCCACGCGATTATACCGCCTTCAAGGTTGAACACGTGTGTATAGCCCATATCCATCAGAACCCTGGCTGCCTGCAGGCTGCGCCCACCGACGGCGCAGTAGGTGAGGACGGGTTTGTCAGGGCTGTTTAACCTGGTTTGGGCCTCGTCTTTCAGCCTGCCCAGGGGTATGAGCACGGCGCCCGGTATGTGCATCTCCTTATATTCCGCAGGCTGTCTTACGTCCAGGATGACGTCAAACCTGCCTTCGGCCACCCCCTCTGCGGCATCCTCGGGAGAGATCCCAGCCACCTCCTCATTGTCATTGTCGCTTGCAAACAACACTCCAAGTAGCATTGTTTCACCCGCTTCGCCCGCCTCTTCGCCCGCTATGAACGGGAGTATGCCAAAAAAAAACACACTGCATATTATTAAAACCAATCCACAATCCATGACCAGCCTTCTGTCCATCACATTCTCCTGAAAACCGTGACTGGATTTGCTCTCGGAATTGTGATAATACGTTCGCCATTAGTCATTGTTCTTTGATTACCCCTTAAAGAATTTACTGGTCGGGGCGGGCAGATTTGAACTGCCGACCTCCTGCTCCCAAGGCATATACGGGTATTGATATTAAAGGACTTACGATTTACCATTGACTATTCTATGTCCAGGCTTATTCTTTCTACGGCCTCTCTCAGGTCCTTGTCGTAGGTGTGAGTGTACTTTGACGTCATAACAGAGGACCGATGCCCCATCAACGTCTGCTGCTTCTTCTCATGTACGTCCACACTACCTAACAGGCTTGAGAACGTATACCGCAGGGCATGTAGGTCAAGTCCCTCCCCGGGAATCCCGGCATTTTTGAGACATACCCGGAAGGCCCTCAACAGATTATTCTTGAGGGGTGTGCCCCTCTCCGTGGTAAACACAGAGTCCTCCGGCGCCTTACCCTTCAGGAGCGGCCTGAGCCCCCTCTGGAGCGTCCGGTGGAGGTGTATGACCCTGACGCCCGCGTCGGTCTTGGAAGCTCGTACAGCAAGAGTGCACGCTTTCCTATCTATATCTCTGACCTGTAGTCTGACCAATTCCATTTTCCGAAGCCCTGTCAGGATAAACGTGAGCCATACAATGCGCCATTTATCGGAGTGCTCAAGCAACAGGGGTATTTCCTCCGGTGTAAGAGGCCTCCGGGGTTTTTTCTTCTCCTTGACCTTTGCCACACCTGCCAGTGGATTGAACGGTATGAGATTGGTCTCCACGCCGTAGGACAGCATCCGTTTGAGGAGCTCGAGGGTTTTGTTCAGAGTGCGGCCTGAGATGCCGTTCTGTTGCCGTTCGTTAAAGTATTCGTTTAGCCGGTGCCGTATCTGGTGCAAAGGTACATTGCCGCCAATATACCCCATCGCTTGATTTACCAGGGTTTCGTAGGTTTGAAAGGTTCGGGGATCCACTCTGGGCCGGACCTCTTCAAAAAATTTCTCCTTGAGCTCTGAGAGTGGATAGTTATCCGGCGCGATCCCGAATCTTGAGAGGTCGGCCTTCTTGAGTATGTCCTCACGTATGCGCCTGGCTATATCCCGATTCTTAGAGAGCTTTTTGCGGACCCTCGTACCGTTGATGTAGTCGTCCATGTACCAGGATAGGGCAATTTTACGGAGCGGCATTACTCCGCCTCGGTAAGGGCTTTCAATTTGTTGAATATTTTTTCATAGAATTTTAGGTACTCTTCCTCTTGAGTTTCCTCTCCTAGATCAATTTTTGTCCTTAACGCCTGTGCTATCTGTGCCGTAGCCAACTCATGCAATTTTATTTTGTTGTCTAGATTTATCTCTGTCATAACAGTTTCCTTTCTCGTTTAAATTACTTTGACCAAATCCCCCGCCGGGCTTTTTTGGCCTCGAGCTCGAGCTGTTTAAAATACTCTTTGTACCGCACGTTGGGCTTGACCGTCATTACCCGCGCCAGACCTTGCTTTACCAGCAGGGCATTAACAAACAAATCATCTACATAGACGTAGGCCAATAGGCGTCCGTATCTATCGTGCCGGTCTCTATCAAATTCTAAGCGCACGTTCTTACCCTCCACCAGCCGCCGGTTGTATTCTTTCATTACATCGCCCAGGCTCTCTTCTGTTTCGGCTGTATCTATTCCTATGTACCGGACCCGTTCTCCATTTGCGAGCACAATAGTATCGCCGTCAATCACCCTGGAGACCAGCCAAGAGTCGGAGGCTAAGGCGGGAAGGGCTAAAAAGAAAATCAGAAATTGACATAACGTGGATACTCTCATTTAGAAGTACCGTCTTTTTCCTTAAAGGCATCCGGATACAAAGACTCTAGGGATGGTGGCTTTTCTTTGGAAGAAGCTGGCGTATTTGCCAGTTCACTAAGTGTTCTTCGGTATTTTGCAAGTTGCTGTTTCGCATGAAGGAGACTTTTCTTGTCTTCTTTCCACATCTCATTCCAAAATTCAAGCAGCATTGTTATTTCTTCTATTTCTTCACGTATTGTTTGGGTTGCTTCTTCTCTGGCTTTTTTTGGGCTGTATCCCAGTGATATATAGAAATTAACTTGTTGGGCCATATCTAAATTAAGAGTTATCTTCTTCTTTTTTAATTCGAGAGCTGCATCTTGCATCAAACTCTCAGAAAAAGCAACTTGTGCCTCTAAATCTTTAACCTCTTTTGCCCAATATTCTTCGGGTGTGAGCTGTTTCCCGCATGATGAAAAGCAGATAACAAGAGGAACTATTAAAGCTATTAGGAAAAAACGCACGTAGCCCCCTTTCTAAAGCCCTCTCCACACAAGACCCTCAGCTTTAAAGACAATCATCTTTCGGGAATTGCGAGCTGGACTATATTGCTTGGCGGAAGAGGTTTAGGTTCTTTGTAATTTGTTAAGAGCAACACTGTTGCCAGAGCACGAAGGCGAGAGGGTAAGATATGTTTGGCAATGTTTCTCTCGGATGGTTCATTGATATTTATGTATTGTGTCCACCGTATGCGCTCATCGGTAAGGCCTGTCGAAAAGAGTAAACCCAGAATCGCATCTATTTGGCCAACGGCATATGCCTCTTTCATAATCTCTATTTCTTTGTGATTGTGGCCAACATCAAGAATAGCAAAGTATTTCCGGTCAAGTTCATCTAAACGGTGAAGTCTATCTGCAATATCCGGAGGCATCATAGAGGGACGTACCACTTTATGCCCTGACAATACATCTGAAACGACTCTAGCAACGGTGGGGCGGGCGACAGTCCTTTGTTGTTTTTCAAGAATAAAGCCCTCTGGCACCGTTTCAGCGCGCACACTATTCTGCAATGCTAATACCAGAACAAATACAATAATGAATCTCATCGGAAACCCCCTTTTGCCCTGACGGGCTATTCCTTAATTTTTGTGGTATTCCAGCACACAACCGGGTGCATGAAATATATATCTTCTCTCTGAAATACCAGTGGGTCATGGTCTTGTAAATTTGTGGATTCAAGGACCACCACATTATCGAGACGTTTTAAAAGTTTAATGTAAACCTTGCCTTGCAATTTCTCCCTGCAAATTACCACTTGACCTTCCTTCGGTTTTATCCGCGTGGAGACTACAACCACTGTTCCTTCTGGCATCGTAGGTAGCATGGAATTACCCTTGACGATCAATCCGTAAGCGTGCGGGTCCGTTACACCTTCTGGGCGTGCCATCCGGTCGATACCTTCCCCAGCAGGATACCCGGCGTCGCCGTAGGCTACCTCTGTCTCTCCTGCGCTTACGTAACTGATAATGGGTATGGTATCCCCTTCGCCGATTGTCTCCGGCTGCCTGAGTGGAATCTTGCCAGGGACCTCTGGAGGAGCTTTTGGAAGGCGGTCACCGTTGGAAGGAGGCCAGTCTTTTTTACTATTAGATAAATATTCTGTAGTAAGTTGTAGGGCCGCACTAAAAAATTCAAGCTCTTCCGCAACGACCCTCCTTGCACTACCCTCTATTCTGGATATGGTAACTTGTTCCATCTCAAGGCCCATCTCACTAAGTTTTTTGGCTAATTGGTCCTGACTCAAATCGAGCTCTTTCCGTCGTTTCTTAATCTTATCCCCTATATCCATGCAAAAAGTGTATACCATAAACACCCTAAAGGCAAATAGATATGAGATTCTCGAATAAATTATAAGGATTTCTCTTAAAATCTACTTGACAAACCATACATAAAATGTATACTTTATTCAGTTTCATTCTAAGGAGGCTCAGATGGTCAACAAAAAGCCAATCAATATCGAGTTTTATTCCAAGGACTACAGGTGCATAAAAGAGGCAGCCAGGGCCGAGCAAATGGGCGTTGCTACCTGGTGCCGACAGAAAATTCTACAGTTCTTAGACGGTCGTCTCATTGAGGCCCCCGGAGATACAGCGTCCGTTCTTGAGGAGAGTAGCACATAAAATTTTTTTAGCAATACATGGCCATCGGTCAGAGTGGGTCAGAAAAATGCGTCAGATTAATGTGTTCTCAGAAATAGAAGAAAGTACCAGTTCCCTTCTAACGTATGGGGTGCAACTGGTATTCGAGGGCATCCGAAAGGACGTTATGGCACACCCAGGGGGCTTAGAAGGCTTTGCTAGAGACGTGGGTGTTCT